>NZZM01000032.1 GCA_002698705.1 Formosa sp.
ATAATTCTTGAATTGTACATAAATTAATTATTCGAATTGTTAGACAAATATAAACTTTATAAAGTGTCAGTTTGTCATATTTAACAAATTGGTACTCTTTTTGAATAAAATGTTTCAAATAAATCTATAAATAAAAAACAAAATTATGAGTAAAGGAACCATCAATGTATCGGTAGAGAATATTTTTCCACTAATAAAAAAATTTCTGTACAGTGACCACGAAATCTTTTTACGAGAACTAATAAGCAATGCCACAGATGCCACTTTAAAACTCAAACACTTAACCAACATTGGAGAAGTCAAAGTAGATTATGGCACGCCAAAAATTGAAGTAAAAATTGATAAAAAAGCCAAAAAACTACACCTGATAGACGAGGGGATTGGTATGACATCTGAAGAAGTTCAAAAATACATAAATGAA
This sequence comes from Formosa sp., assembly GCA_002698705.1. Taxonomy (GTDB): domain Bacteria; phylum Bacteroidota; class Bacteroidia; order Flavobacteriales; family Flavobacteriaceae; genus UBA3537. The sequence continues at coordinate 422 of NZZM01000032.1, forward strand.
GTAGCATTTTCTGGTGCAGAAGAGTTTTTAGATAAATACAAAGATAAAGTAGAAGATGCTGGCATAATCGGACATTTTGGTTTAGGCTTTTACTCCGCCTTCATGGTAGCAGAAAAAGTTGAAATTATCACAAAATCCTATAAAGATGCTGATGCTGCACATTGGATTTGTGATGGCAGCCCAGAATATAGTCTGAAAAAAGCAAAAAAAGAAAAGCGTGGAACTGAAATCATATTACACATTGCTAAAGACTCTAAAGAATTCCTTGAAGACAATCGTATTACTGAATTGTTAAATAAGTATAATAAATTCATGCCAATTCCAATTAAATTTGGAACCAAGGAGATTAATGACCCTGATCATAAACCTGAAACTGTTACTGATAAAGACGGAAAAGAAACTACGGAGCCACAGCGTAAATTGACTGTTGATAATATTATCAATAATCCAAACCCTGCTTGGACTAAAACACCATCGGAACTCAAGGAGGAAGATTATAAAGGGTTTTATAGAGAGTTATATCCAATGCAGTTCGAAGAACCCCTTTTTAATATCCATTTGAACGTTGATTACCCATTTAATTTAACTGGGATTTTATATTTTCCAAAGTTAGCTAACGATATAAACATCCAAAAGGATCGAATTCAATTGTATCAAAATCAGGTGTTTGTCACAGATAATGTAGAAGGTATAGTGCCAGAATTTCTGACCATGCTACGCGGTGTGATTGACTCTCCAGATATCCCTTTAAATGTATCTCGTTCGTATTTACAAGCAGATGGTGCAGTCAAAAAGATATCATCTTATATAACCAAAAAAGTAGCTGATAAACTAAAGTCATTGTTTAAAGATAATCGAGAAGATTTTGAGGCCAAATGGAATGACATTAAAATAGTGATCGAATATGGGATGCTATCAGAAGAAAAATTCTTTGAAAAAGCAGAGGCATTTAACCTATTCCCAACTGTGGATGGTAATTATTATACTTATGATGAACTGTATAATAAAATCAAGGCCAAACAAACAGATAAAGATGATAAATTGGTCATTTTATACGCTTCCAATTCGGAAGAACAACACAGCTATATTGAGGCTGCCAAAGCCAAGGGTTACGAGGTTTTATTGCTAGACTCACCAATTGTTTCCCACTTGATTCAAAAGCTGGAAGGCAGTAAAGAAAAAATTTCTTTTAGTCGTGTGGATGCTGATCATTTGGACAAACTCATTTCAAAAGAAGAAAATAACATCTCCAAATTAACTGAAGATGAAAAAACAACTTTAGATACCCAGTTAAAAGAGGTTATTTCATCTGAAAGATTCATAGTGCAATTAGAAGCAATGGATAGCAATGCTGCACCATTTATGATTACCCAGCCTGAATTCATGCGCCGCATGAAAGAAATGCAACAAAGTGGTGGCGGTGGCGGTATGTTTGGAATGGGTAATATGCCTGAGATGTACAACTTGGTTGTGAACACCAATTCTGAACTCGTAAATCAAATCTTGAATACCAAAACAGCTAAAAAAAGAGAGCGATTAATCAATCAAAGTCTAGATTTAGCACAACTCTCACAAGGTCTTCTCAAAGGAGAAGCGCTTACAAATTTCATCAAAAGAAGTTACGAGATCATTAAATAATAGTATTTATAAATTTTAAAAAAGGCGGTTCCTTAAGAACCGCCTTTTTTGTTAGTTATATGTGACTTTAAAACTGATGTATTTGCAAAAATTTAGAACTTATACTAAATTACATAAAAAATAACGGATGCTTTTTCAATCTAAAAAATCTGTAACTATTCCTCTAAAAGATGGAAGTGTTTTTTACGATCCTTGTTTTTTTAAAGCCAAAAAAGCAAACCAATACTTTGAAATCTTAAGAAATGAAATCAAGTGGCAGCAAGACGATATCAAAATTTTCGGGAAAACATATCCTCAACCCAGACTCACCGCACTTTATGCAAATAACGACAAGCCTTACCGCTATTCAAACATCACAATGCACCCCACAAAATTTTCAGCTGAGTTGTTAGAAATTAAATCTCAAGTTGAAAAATATGCACTTTTAGATTTTACAAGTTGCTTGCTTAACTTATATCGAGATGGGCAAGACAGCAATGGTTGGCATGCCGACAATGAAAAAGAATTGGGTAAAGATCCAGTGATTGCATCTGTAAGTTTTGGAGCCGAAAGACTTTTTCACATGAAACACCGCCATAATAAATCTCACAAATTAAAACTAAAACTAGAAAACGGAAGTTTATTGATAATGCGAGGAAGTACCCAACACCACTGGCTGCATCAAATACCTAAAACTAAAAAAAAGATTGAAGAACGTATCAACCTAACATTTAGAATTATAAAATAAAACCTATAAGAAAGGCTAAGCAAATCATGAAATGCATTGACGCTAAGGACTCTTTTAAAAAAGGAAAAAGCATCATTAGAATGATGCTTTAACCACTAACCAACCAAAATATATTACTAACAAAAAATTAAATAATATATTTATTGTTAAACAAGTACCGTGCCAGAATTTGATTTTTATTTATTTATGATGACTTTTTAGTTTTTGTAAAGTTTGATTATTGATTATGGAACTATTAGACTTTAACTTATTCAGAGCAAAACAATTTTTATAAGCCATTACTTTAATTATTATATTTACAAAGACTGAGCAAATTCACGGTAAAAAAATAAGATTGTATGCTAGATACTTCTCCACTTTTCACAAACGATTCCATTGTCTTTGGGTTCCTTATGGTGGCCATTGCATTCATTTTTTACACAGAATCAAAAACCTCAGGCTTTTGGTATAAATTTTATAAAATATTTCCTGGACTTTTTATAGCTTATATGCTACCCGCTGTTTTCACGACGCTTGGTTGGATTGCACCAGATTGGGAACGCATTACGAATTCTGGGAATTTGGTGGCTGAAAGCAGTCAATTGTATTATGTCGCAAGCCGTTATTTATTACCAGCAGCCTTAGTACTTATGACCTTGAGCATTGATCTTAAAGCAGTATTTAACTTGGGCTGGAAAGCACTCATAATGTTTTTTACAGGCACATTGGGCATTGTCGTTGGTGGGCCGATTGCAATCTTACTCATTGCAACTGTTTCCCCGGAAACTGTAGGAGGTATTGGCCCAGATGCAGTTTGGAGAGGGTTATCAACACTGGCAGGAAGTTGGATTGGCGGCGGTGCTAATCAAACGGCTATGTTAGAAATTTACGGATACAATCCTAAGCTTTACGGAGGTATGGTGTTTGTGGATATTGTAGTAGCGAATATATGGATGTCTATTTTGTTAATTGGAATTGGCAAACGAAAACGCATCAATAAATGGCTAAAAGCCGATACTACAGCGATTGAGGATTTAAAACAAAAAGTATCTGCATTTTCAGAAAGTGTGAAAAAAAATCCAAGCCTTACGGATTTGATGATCATGTTAGGAATTGCTTTTGGAGCGGTTGGTTTTGCCCATTTCTCAGCTGGATATTTAGCGCCTTACTTAAATTCACTTGTAGAAAGGATTGCATCCGAAACTTTAAAAAATATATTTACTTTTTTGGGATCGTCTTTTTTCTGGATGATCAGTATAGCTACGCTTATTGCCATTGGACTGTCTTTTACCAAAGCAAAAAATTACGAAGGTTCAGGTGCCAGTAAGTTCGGTAGTGTTTTTATCTATATCCTAGTTGCAACTATTGGAATGAAAATAGACTTAAAACTTATTTTTGATAATACTGGACTGATCGCTATTGGAGTGGTTTGGATGTGCATTCATTCGCTGCTTCTCATTTTGGTAGCTAAACTTATAAAAGCTCCTTATTTTTTCTTAGCAGTCGGTAGTCAGGCCAATGTGGGTGGAGCAGCTTCGGCTCCCATTGTAGCTGCAGCTTTTCACCCTTCATTGGCTACAGTAGGGGTTTTATTGGCTGTTTTTGGTTATGCTATTGGAACCGTAGCAGCCATTGGATGTACTATTCTGATGACTTTGGCCGCTGGTACAGCTTAAAAAAATAATTATATTTATAAATGCAAAAAATTTACTCTCTATTCTTAATTATCGCTTTGCTAGGTTGCAACGAAATGCCAGTTAATAACACAGTCGTTAATGGCATTGTAAAAGGACTTCAAAAAGGAACGCTTTATTTACAAAAATTTCAAGATACTGCCTATGTAACGATAGACTCAATTTTTATAAAAGGAGAAAAAGAATTTCAGTTTACTTTTAAACTTGAAGAGCCGGAAATGCTTTACCTAGGACGTTCCGAGTCTTTGGATACAGAACGCATTCCATTTTTTGCTCACATAGGAACAACAACTATAAACACCACTTTAAAACGCTTTAGTTTTGATGCTGAAATTGATGGAGGCCCGCAGCAAAAAATACTAGAAGATTATAACGCCAACATTGAGCGATTTAAAAACTTAGACTTAGAATTGTTAGAAAATCTATTGAACGCACAACTAATCAATGATACAGCTAAGGTAGAGCAAACGAAAAATCGACGGGCTACAAATCTTAAGCGTCAGTACTTATATAGCATAAACTTCGCAGTTAATAATACATCAAGTGAAATAGCACCTTATATAGCCTTGGCAGATCTTTACGATGCCAAAAAAAGTTATTTAGATACAATTTATAATAGCTTAAGCCCAGCTATAGCTGGTTCCAAATACGGAGTGATTTTTAAAGATTTCATTGCAGATTTAGAATCTGCAGAGTAAAACCTTAGAGTTTATTAATTTTTTCAATCATCGCTCGGCCTTTTGTTTCAAGCTCAGTAGTGATACTTTTAAAATGTACTTTCTGAGCTTCAATATTTTTCACATTCACCTTTTTGATTAGAGAGTCGAAAGTAGCAATGGCTTCATCAATAATGGCTTCGCTTTTTTTAGTATCTTTAGTTGGATTTGCATTTTCCCATATGTAAACCGCTTCAATGATATCCCCTAGAACATAATTGATGTCTTTCTTTAAATTTCTAATATTTGCCATAATTGAATTTTTTATAGTGCAAATCTACACCAATTTTAGAGATATAATACAGATAAAAATTATTTTCCGGAATAGGACACAAAATTCCTTGGGGTCTCATATAGCGTTACTTCCAAATCCAAATCATCTTCTAAAACGACTTTGAGTTTGTTATAAATAAAAATGACAATATTTTCTGCGGTTGGATTTTTATGTTTAAACTCTGGGACTTCTAAATTCAAATTTTTATGGTCCAAAGTATCTTCAATTTCTGATTTTATAAAATCTTTTAAGATTTTCACATCTACGACATAACCTGTCTCGGGATCAACCTCACCAGTGACACTTACAATCAATTCGTAATTATGTCCATGGTAATGAGGATTATTACATTTCCCAAAAATGGCTTCATTTTTTTCATCACTCCAATTTGGGCGGTATAAACGATGGGCAGCATTAAAATGGGCTCTACGGCTAACTGTTACTTTCATGATTTATGATTTAAGTGAGTGTAAAATTTTTGAAATATAATTTTGAACCAAGCGGTGTAGCGTTCAGGTTTTAATGAAATATCATATTTAATAGCTTCAACTGACATCCATTTCCAAGATTTAACTTCTTTCTTGTTAATGACTGGGTCATTTTCGTAGAAACCTGTCATCACATGATCAAATTCATGTTCTGTCAGGCCATTGTCAAAAGGTACTTTATAAATAAAAGAGGTTACTACATTTAAGGCCGTTGTAAATCCCATTTCTTCAGCTAATCGTCTGGTACCGGCTTCAACATTAGACTCTCCATTACGTTGGTGGCTGCAGCAAGTATTGGTCCATAAAAGGGGAGAATGGTATTTATGTGCTGCACGCTGTTGTAGCATCAATTCATTTTTTGAATTAAAGATAAAAACTGAGAAGGCACGGTGTAATGCTGCTTTTTCATGGGCTTCCATTTTAGGCATTAAGCCAATTTGCTCATCCTCTTCATTCACTAAAATAACCTGTTCTTCAACCATTGTGCTAAATTATCAACTAATTTTACATTTTGTATTAATTAAATGCTAAAATGCTGTTTTTAAATTTTACTAAATTATCATTATGCACATTAATTGCATCATATCTTAATTTGATAGTGCTATATTTGCCAAAAAATTATTTTCAATGTCTTTTAGTAGTGAAATCCAACGCCGACGCACCTTTGGAATAGTATCACACCCAGATGCTGGTAAAACTACACTTACCGAAAAACTACTGTTATTTGGAGGGGCCATACAAGAAGCTGGAGCTGTTAAAAGTAATAAGATTAAAAAAGGGGCTACCAGCGACTTTATGGAAATTGAACGTCAACGCGGGATTTCTGTAGCCACATCTGTTTTGGCCTTTGAGTACAATGGAATCAAAATTAATATTCTTGATACCCCCGGTCATAAAGATTTTGCTGAAGACACCTTTAGAACGCTCACGGCTGTAGATAGTGTAATTGTCGTAGTCGATGTGGCTAAAGGAGTTGAAGAGCAAACAGAAAAACTAGTTAAGGTTTGTCGCATGCGGAATATCCCAATAATTATATTTATCAATAAATTAGACCGTGAAGGAAAAGATGCTTTTGATCTTTTAGACGAAGTGGAACAAAAATTAGGACTAAAAGTCACTCCTTTAAGTTTTCCTATTGGTATGGGTTACGATTTTAAAGGAATTTATAATTTATGGGAAAACAATATTAATCTATTTACTGGAAACAGTAAAAAGAAGATTAATGATACGCTTGAAATTTCAGATTTGAACGACTCAAGACTAAATACTATCTTAGGAGATTCTGCTTCAAAAATATTGAGAGATGAAATTGAATTAGTACGCGGAATTTATCCAAAATTTAACAAAGAGATTTACCAAGAAGCTAATTTACACCCTGTATTTTTTGGATCTGCCCTCAACAATTTTGGTGTCAAAGAATTATTGGATTGTTTTATAGATATTGCACCCATGCCCCGACCAAAAGCAAGTGAAGAGCGTTTGGTATGTCCTGAGGAAGATAAATTTTCTGGATTTGTCTTTAAAATTCATGCTAATATGGATCCAAAACATCGCGATCGCTTAGCCTTTGTAAAGATTGTCTCAGGAACATTTAAACGTAATACGCCTTATTTGCATGTTCGCCAAAATAGAAAATTAAAGTTTTCAAGTCCCAATGCTTTTTTTGCTGAAAAAAAGGAAATTATAGATATTTCATATCCTGGCGATATTGTAGGACTTCACGATACAGGTAATTTTAAAATTGGTGATACGCTCACCGAAGGAGAAACTTTAAATTACACAGGTATTCCTAGTTTCTCACCGGAGCATTTTAGATATATTAATAATGTAGACCCCATGAAATCGAAACAGCTCTCTAAAGGAATTGATCAATTGATGGATGAAGGCGTTGCACAGCTATTCACCTTGGACCTGAATGGTCGTAAAGTTATTGGAACTGTAGGTGCCCTACAATATGAAGTGATTCAATACCGTCTAGAACATGAATATGGTGCTAAATGCAGCTATGAAAATTTAAACATTCACAAAGCGGCTTGGGTAGAGCCTGAAGACATGAAGAGTGAAGAGTTCAATGAATTCAAGCGGATTAAGCAACGCTTCCTAGCTAAGGACAAACTAGGCCAGTTGGTATTTTTAGCCGATTCAAAATTCTCATTACAAATGACCGAACAAAAATACCCATCAATTAAATTTCATTTGAACTCAGAATTTTGAATTAAAAAAATTTCAAGTAATAAAACGGGATTTTTTTGTTTATGCTTGACCTGTAGGTCCAAAATTAAGTGGCATAGGTGGTTGCTCATAATCTTTGATCTCACCATGAGCCTGTTCAAAACGTTTGACATTTTCTTGCAGAGCTTTAGTTAAGCGCTTAGCATGTTGTGGAGTTAATATAATTCTTGACTTAACCTTGTTTTTAGGAATCCCAGGCATTATATTAACAAAGTCTACTACAAACTCAGATACACTATGGTTTATAATTGCTAAATTTGAATAAATTCCTTCAGCAACAGAAGCATCAAGCTCGATATTAATTTGGGCTTTATTTCCTTTCTTTATTTCACCCATAAATTAAATATTAAATATTTGTTTTTCGTCTTTAGCTTTAATCAAGCTTTCCAATTCCTCACTTGAACCAACAATCATATTATCATACTGTCTTAAGCCTGTACCTGCTGGTATTCTATGCCCAACTATGACATTTTCCTTAAGTCCTTCCAAACTGTCTACTTTTCCATTTACAGCAGCTTCATTAAGTACCTTGGTAGTTTCTTGGAAAGAGGCAGCTGATATAAAGGATTTAGTTTGTAATGATGCACGTGTGATACCTTGTAAAATTGGGGTAGCTGTTGCAGGACGAGCATCTCGGGCTGAGACACTGACTTTATCCTCACGTATAAGAATTGAGTTCTCATCCCTTAATTGTCTAGCTGTAACAATTTGTCCAGCTTTAAGTATTGCAGAGTCACCAGAATCTTCAACTACTTTCTTTCCAAATATGTCATCATTTTCATTAATAAAATCTGACTTATGGACTAATTGATTTTCTAAGAAAATTGTATCTCCTGAATCTTGAATTCGTACCTTACGCATCATCTGACGTACCACAACCTCAAAATGCTTATCATTAATTTTAACTCCCTGAAGTCGGTAAACTTCCTGTACTTCGTTAACTAAATATTGTTGTACTGCAGATGGCCCTTTGATATTTAAAATATCATTTGGAGTAATTGAACCATCAGAAAGTGGCATACCAGCTTTCACAAAATCATTTTCTTGTACTAAAATTTGGTTTGAAAGTTTAACCAAGTATTTCTTAATTGAACCTGTTTTGGATTCAATAATTATCTCTCTATTACCTCGTTTGATTTTACCAAAAGAAACAACACCATCAATTTCACTAACCACTGCTGGATTTGATGGGTTTCGAGCTTCAAAAAGTTCAGTCACACGCGGTAGACCTCCAGTGATATCTCCAGCTTTAGATGATTTGCGTGGTATTTTTACTAAAATCTTACCTATAGCTATCTTATCATTGTCTTCAATCATTAAGTGTGCACCAACAGGTAAATTATATGAACGAATTACACTACCCTTACTGTCCTCAATATGAAGTGTAGGGATAAGTTTTTTGTTTCTAGATTCAGAAATTACTTTTTCTTGAAACCCAGTTTGTTCATCAATTTCAACTTGATAAGTAACTCCTTGTTCTATATTTTCGAAACGAACTTTTCCTGAAAATTCAGAAATAATGACTCCATTGTATGGATCCCACTGACAAACAACAGAACCCTTCTTTAATTTTTGACCATTTTTAACAAAAATATTAGAACCATAAGGAATATTGTTAGTACTCAAAATAATACCTGTTTTCTTGTCAACCAATTTAATTTCGGAGGTCCTGGAAATTACAATATTAACATCATTTCCTTCATTATCCTTACCATTTACAGTTTTTAATTCATCAATTTCAGCTAATCCATCAAACTTAACGACAAGGTTGTTTTCTTCAGATATATTTCCAGCAATTCCTCCAACGTGGAAAGTTCGAAGTGTTAACTGTGTTCCTGGCTCTCCAATGGACTGTGCAGCAACAACCCCAACTGCCTCTCCGATTTGAACCATTTTACCTGTAGCAAGATTACGTCCATAACACATGGCACATATTCCAGTTTTTGCTTCGCAGGTTAATGGAGATCTAACTTCAATTGATTCAATTGCAGACAATTCTATTTTATTAGCAACAACCTCATCAATATGCTCACCAGAAGAGGCTAATAGCTCTTCTGAAAGAGGATCATAAACATCATTTAAGGATGTACGACCAACAATTCGTTCTTCCAGAGTTTCAACTATTTCTTCATTTTTCTTAAGGGGTTCTACTTTTATTCCACGTAATGTTCCACAATCATGAGAATTTACTATTACATCCTGTGAAACATCCACTAGTCGACGAGTTAAATATCCTGCATCTGCAGTTTTCAAAGCTGTATCCGCTAAACCTTTACGTGCTCCGTGCGTTGATATAAAGTATTCTAAAATTGATAATCCTTCTTTGAAATTGGAGAGAATCGGGTTTTCGATTATTTCTCCACCTCCAGCATTGGATTTTTTAGGCTTAGCCATTAAACCTCGCATACCTGTCAGCTGACGGATTTGTTCCTTGGACCCACGAGCTCCAGAATCGAGCATCATATAAACGGAATTGAATCCTTGCTGATCTTCACGAATACGTTTCATTGAAAGTTCTGTCAATTCAGCGTTCGTAGAAGTCCAAATATCTATAACTTGATTATAACGCTCATTATTTGTGATTAACCCCATATTGTAGTTTGCCATTATACCATCGACCTGCTTATTAGCAGTTTCAATCATACTATGTTTTTCCTGAGGAATTATAATATCACCTAGGCTGAAGGATAATCCACCTTTAAAAGCAAAATTATATCCTAAAGTTTTAATCTCATCAAGAAAACTTGCAGTTTCTGGAACTGATGTTGCTTTCAGTATATCATGTATAATATCACGTAATGACTTTTTTGTCAATACTTCATTTATATAACCAGCTGCTTTTGGTACTTTTTCATTAAAAAGTACTCTACCTACAGTAGTTTCAATTAGTTGAGTTTCCAAATTACCATCAGAATTGTAGTCTTCAGTTCTTACTCTAACTTTTGCATTTAATTCGACTCTCTTTTCATTGTAAGCAATAATGACCTCTTCGGGAGAGTAAAATACAAGACCTTCACCTAAAATTTTGACTTTTTTTGTTGACTCACGTAATTTGGTCATATAATAGAGACCAAGCACCATGTCTTGCGAGGGTACTGTGACTGGCGATCCGTTGGCAGGGTTTAAAATATTGTGGGACGCAAGCATTAATAATTGTGCTTCTAAAATAGCTTCAGGACCAAGCGGTAAATGAACTGCCATTTGATCTCCATCAAAATCTGCATTAAATGCCGTACACACTAAAGGGTGTAACTGGATTGCTTTTCCTTCGATTAGCTTCGGCTGAAATGCTTGAATTCCTAAACGGTGTAATGTAGGAGCACGATTTAGCAGAACTGGGTGTCCTTTAAGAACATTTTCCAGAATATCCCAAACCACTGGTTCCTTTTTGTCGATAATTTTCTTAGCAGATTTAACAGTTTTAACAATTCCTCTTTCTATTAACTTGCGAACAATGAAAGGTTTGTATAATTCTGCTGCCATATTTTTTGGGAGCCCACATTCAAATAATTTTAGTTCTGGTCCAACTACTATAACGGAACGAGCGGAATAATCAACTCGTTTACCAAGTAAATTTTGACGAAAACGGCCTTGTTTACCTTTAAGTGAATCAGAGAGTGATTTCAACGGTCTGTTAGAATCCGTTTTTACGGCTGAAGATTTACGTGTGTTGTCAAAAAGAGAATCAACAGATTCTTGTAACATTCGTTTTTCATTTCTTAAAATAACTTCAGGAGCTTTGATTTCTACAAGACGCTTCAATCGATTATTTCTAATAATTACTCGTCGATATAAATCATTCAAATCAGAAGTGGCAAAACGGCCACCATCTAGGGGTACTAGTGGGCGAAGTTCCGGTGGGATAACTGGAATCGCTTTCATAATCATCCATTCGGGTCTATTCTCACGATTCTGATTTCCATCTTTGAGTGCTTCGACAACCTGTAAGCGCTTCAACGCTTCTGTTTTTCTTTGTTTCGACGTTTCTGTATTAGCTTTGTGACGTAATTCAAAAGAAAGTTCTTCTAAATCTATGCGAGATAATAACTCAATCAAACAATCTGCACCCATCTTGGCGATAAATTTTTCTGGATCAGTATCGTCTAAATATTGATTTTCCTGAGGAATTGTTTCAATTATGTTCAAGTATTCTTCCTCAGTTAAAAAATCCATTTTTTTGACGGGCTCACCCTCTGAGTTTAAAGCTATACCAGGTTGTATAACAACATATCGCTCATAATAAATGATCATGTCTAACTTCTTTGAGGGAAGACCTAGTAAATATCCTATTTTGTTAGGTAAAGACCTAAAATACCAAATATGAGCAACAGGTACTACCAAATTAATGTGCCCTACACGTTCTCGACGAACCTTTTTTTCAGTTACCTCAACTCCGCAGCGATCACAAATTATTCCTTTGTACCTTATTCGCTTATACTTGCCACAAGCACATTCATAATCCTTGACAGGACCAAAAATTCTTTCACAAAACAAACCATCGCGCTCTGGTTTGTGAGTTCTGTAGTTAATAGTTTCTGGTTTTAGAACCTCCCCTCTTGAATCTGCTAAAATGGACTCAGGTGAAGCTAATCCTATTGAAATTTTATTAAACTTTTTTTGCGTTGTATTATCTTGATTTCTTACCATTATGTGTGATATATGATACTTTAAAATTATTGTTCTAATCTAATGTCTAACCCTAAACCTTTTAATTCGTGCATGAGTACGTTAAATGACTCTGGTAATCCAGGTTCCGGCATAGGCTCACCTTTTACGATAGCTTCGTAAGTTTTGGCTCTTCCAATTACATCATCAGACTTTACAGTTAGTATTTCTCTGAGAGTACTTGAGGCCCCATATGCTTCCAAAGCCCAAACTTCCATCTCGCCAAAACGTTGACCACCAAATTGGGCTTTACCACCAAGAGGTTGTTGAGTAATTAAAGAATAAGGTCCAATCGATCGAGCATGCATTTTATCATCAACCATATGACCTAACTTTAACATGTAAATAACTCCAACGGTTGCTGGTTGATCAAAACGGTCACCTGTACCTCCATCATATAGATATGTGTGTCCAAATCTTGGTATCCCTGCTTCATCCGTAAACTCATTGATTTGATCTAATGTAGCTCCGTCAAAAATTGGGGTGGCGAAAGTACGTCCTAAATCTTTTCCTGCCCATCCAAGTACCGTTTCATAAATTTGTCCAATATTCATTCTAGAAGGTACGCCAAGAGGATTTAAAACAATATCTACAGGGGTTCCATCTTCTAAAAAAGGCATATCTTCTTGACGAACAATTCTGGCTACAATCCCTTTATTTCCGTGGCGTCCTGCCATTTTATCACCCACTTTTAATTTACGTTTTTTAGCAATGTAAACTTTAGCAAGTTTAATAATTCCAGCAGGAAGTTCATCACCAACTGAAATGGTGAATTTCTCACGTCTTAAAGATCCTTGAAGATCATTTTCTTTAATTTTATAATTATGAATCAGATCCTTAACTAATTTATTTAAACTACTATCTGTAGTCCATTTACCATTGATTAGATGAGCATAATCATCTACAGCATTTAGCATTTTTAAAGTATACTTTTTACCCTTAGGAAATACTTCCTCGCCTAAATCGTTAAAAATTCCTTGAGCAGTTTTCCCACCAACAATTGAAAATAATTTTTGAACTAAAACGGATTTTAAATCATCAAACTTAACATCAAATATATCTTCTAAATTAGCTATATCTTCCTTATCTTGAGCACGCTTACGTTTATCTTTAATTGCTCTTGAAAAAAGCTTTTTTTCAATCACTACACCATTTAGAGAAGGAGAAGCTTTTAATGAAGCATCTTTAACATCTCCTGCCTTATCACCAAAAATAGCTCTAAGAAGTTTTTCTTCAGGAGTAGGATCACTCTCCCCTTTTGGTGTGATTTTTCCAATAAGTATATCTCCAGGCTTAATTTCTGCACCAATACGAATCATTCCATTTTCATCTAAGTCACTAGTTGCCTCTTCAGAGACATTTGGAATGTCATTGGTAAGCTCTTCATTACCAAGCTTGGTATCTCTAACCTCAAGTGAGTATTCATCAATGTGAATAGAAGTAAAAATGTCATCACGAACAACTTTTTCAGATATTACAATTGCATCTTCAAAATTATATCCTTTCCAAGGCATGAAAGCTACTTTCATATTTCTTCCAAGAGCTAATTCTCCATTTTCTGTAGCATAACCTTCACAAAGAACTTGGCCTTTAGAAACCTTATCTCCTTTGTTTACAATAGTTTTGAGATTAACAGATGTTCCTTGGTTGGTTTTTCTAAATTTTGTTAAAGGATATGTTACAATATTAGAATCAAAACTTACGAGTTCTTCTTCACTAGTTCTATTATATTTTATTACAATTTTCTCAGCATCAACATAATCAACTAAACCATCACCATCAGCATTTACCAATACCCTTGAATCTGAAGCTACTTGGCGTTCTAGACCAGTTCCAACAATTGGAGCTTCTGGACGCAAAAGAGGAACTGCTTGGCGCATCATGTTTGATCCCATTAGTGCACGATTAGCGTCATCATGCTCTAGAAATGGAATTAAAGAAGCTGAAATTGACGATATCTGGTTAGGAGCCACATCAGTATAATGAACTTGAGAGGAATCAACTACAGGAAAATCACCTTCTTGGCGGGCAATAACTTTGTCGATAACAATCTTGCCTTTACTGTCTACTGGTGTACTGGCCTGAGCAATAAGTTTGTCTTCTTCCTCTTCTGCTGTTAAGTAAACAGGAGTTCCTTTGATATCAACTACTGATTCGTGTACTTTTCTGTAGGGAGTTTCAATAAAACCCATAGAATTAACTTTTGCATATACCGAAAGTGAGGATATAAGGCCAATATTTGGTCCCTCAGGAGTTTCAATTGGACAGAGGCGTCCATAGTGTGTATAATGAACATCTCGAACTTCAAATCCAGCACGTTCTCTGGATAGTCCACCAGGTCCAAGTGCGGATAGTCTACGTTTGTGCGTTATTTCGGCCAATGGATTGGTTTGATCCATAAATTGAGATAACTGATTGGTTCCAAAGAAAGAATTAATAACTGAGGATAATGTCTTAGCATTTATTAAATCAATAGGTGTAAAAACCTCATTATCACGAACGTTCATTCGTTCTCTAATTGTTCGAGCCATACGGGCTAACCCTACTCCAAACTGAGACGATAGTTGTTCTCCAACTGTACGAACTCGTCTATTAGACAAATGATCAATATCATCAATTTCAGCTTTTGAGTTGATTAGTTCAATTAAATATTTAATTATTGTTATAATATCTTCTTTGGTTAAGACCTGCTTGTCCATCCCGATATCAAGATTTAACTTTTTGTTCATTCTGTAACGACCGACTTCACCTAAGTTGTAACGCTGATCACTAAAAAATAATTTATCAATGATTCCACGTGCTGTTTCCTCGTCTGGTGGTTCTGCATTACGGAGTTGCCTGTAGATGTGTTCTACTGCCTCTTTCTCAGAATTCGTTGGATCTTTTTGAAGAGTATTATGAATGATGGCATAATCCCCTTGCTTAGAAAATTCTTTGTGAAGAAGTATAGTTTTTGCACCTGATTCAAGAATTTCAAGACAATTTTCTTTATCTATAATTGTATCTCTATCCAAAACAATTTCATTTCTTTCAATGGATACTACCTCACCAGTATCCTCATCAACAAAATCTTCATGCCATGTATTTAAAACACGAGCAGCTAGCTTACGCCCAAGAACTTTTTTTAAACCAGATTTAGAAACTTTAATTTCTTCAGCAAGATCAAAAATTTCTAAAATATCTTTATCTCGTTCAAAACCAATTGCTCTAAAAAGGGTTGTAACAGGTAATTTTTTCTTTCTATCGATGTATGCATACATAACACTATTAATATCTGTTGCAAACTCAATCCAAGAACCTTTGAAAGGAATTACACGAGCGGAATACAATTTAGTTCCATTTGCATGAAATGACTGACCAAAGAATACTCCAGGCGAGCGGTGTAACTGCGATACAACAACACGTTCCGCACCGTTTATACAAAATGTACCGCTTGGTGTCATATAAGGAATTGTCCCAAGATAAACATCTTGAACGATGGTTTCAAAATCTTCATGCTCTGGATCTGTACAGTACAATTTCAAACGCGCTTTTAAAGGTACAGAATATGTTAGACCTCTCTCGATACACTCCTCAATATTATACCTTGGTGGATCTACAAAATAATCTAGAAATTCTAAAACAAATTGATTGCGTGTATCTGTTATGGGAAAATTTTCCATGAAGGTATTAAATAAACCTTCATTGGCTCTTTCATCTGATTTTGTTTCTAACTGGAAAAAATCCTGGAAGGATTTAATTTGAATATCCAGGAAATCTGGATATTCAGTTCTATTTACAATAGATGAGAAATTTAACCTTTCTGTTTTTTTTGTTAACATCGACGGACGAATTATTGATTAAAAAAATAAATTGGGTGTATAACACTATATACACAAAAGGGTTTAGGCCTAAGAATATATTATTCTGTACCTAAACCATTGTTTGATTATTGGGTAAAACTTACTTAAGCTCGACCTCTGCACCAGCTTCTTCTAAGGAACTTTTCAAACCTTCAGCTTCGTCTTTAGAAACACCTTCTTTGATTGCACTTGGAGCATCATCAACAAGACCCTTAGCGTCTTTAAGTCCAAGGCCTGTAAGTTCTTTTACAAGTTTGACAACTGCAAGCTTTGAACCACCAGCAGCTTTAAGTATTACATCAAATTCTGATTTTTCCTCTTCAGCTTCTCCACCACCAGATGCACCACCGGCAGCAACTGCAACTGCTGCTGCAGCAGGCTCTATACCATACTCATCTTTTAAAATTGTTGCAAGCTCGTTAACTTCTTTTACTGTTAAGTTTACTAATTGTTCTGCGAAATCTTTTAAATCTGCCATTTTTCTATCGTTTTAATAATGTTTTTAATATTTAATTTTATAAGCTTTTACTATTTAATGTTATCCCTCTTTTTGGGATAAAGTTTTAATGATTCCTGAAAGTTTTCCACCGCTAGATTGAAGTGCTGATATTACATTTTTGGCTGGAGATTGAAGCAAACCTATGATATCTCCAATCAACTCTTCTTTCGATTTGATGTCTACTAACATGTCTAACTGATCATCTCCAATGTAAATCGCTTCCTCAACATAAGCCCCTTTTAAAAAGGGTTTTTCTGATTTTTTACGGAAAGCCTTGATTACTTTGGCGGGAGCATTCCCAGCTTCAGAATACATCACTGAAGTATTACCTTTTAATGTAAGAGGTAAATCTCCAAAATCCTTCTCTGAAGCTTCCATTGCTTTTTCAAGCAAGGTATTCTTAACAACGGATAGTTTAACATTAGCTTTGAAACAAGCCCGTCTAAGGTTTGAGGTTGTTACTGCATTAAGTCCTGAAATATCTGTAAGATAAAAATTAGAACTATGAGCTAATTCAGTAGTCAACGCTTGTATTACTTGTGATTTTTCTTCTTTTGTCATAATATTTGTTTATCGTCTAAACAGCTGCTACTTTTAAATCTATTGCAATACTGGGGCTCATAGTACTGGACATAAAAATGCTTTTCATGTAAACACCTTTGGCTGCAGTGGGCTTTAATTTAACTAAAGTCGATAATAATTCCTGGGCATTACCCTCAATTTTGTCAGCTGAAAAGGATACTTTCCCAATTGCAGCATGAACAATGCCTGTTTTATCAACTTTGAAATCAATTTTACCCGCTTTTACTTCTGAAACTGCTTTAGCAATATCCATAGTAACAGTTCCAGTCTTAGGGTTTGGCATGAGTCCTCTTGGACCTAAAATACGTCCTAAAGGGCCTAGTTTACCCATTACACTTGGCATTGTAATAATTACATCAACATCAGTCCAACCTGATTTAATTTTATCAAGGTATTCATTTAAACCCACATAGTCAGCCCCGGCATCTGTTGCTTCCTGTTCCTTATCAGGAGTTACCAAAGCCAATACTTTAACATCTTTACCGGTTCCATGTGGAAGGGATACAACACCTCTTACCATTTGATTCGCTTTTTTTGGATCAACTCCGAGGCGAACAGCAATATCTACAGAAGCATCAAACTTAGCATTTGATATTTCTTTAACAAGTTTTGAAGCTTCAGATAAAGAATAAATTTTGGTACTCACTATTTTAGCAACTGATTCTTTTCTATTTTTTGTTAATTTAGCCATTTTCAATATTTATTTCGGTGCCTGACCACCTTTCACAGTTATACCCATAGATCTTGCAGTTCCAGCAACCATTTTCATAGCAGATTCAACTGTAAATGCATTCAAATCAACCATTTTATCTTCAGCAATTGTTTTAACTTGGTCCCAACTAACTTTCGCTACTTTTTTAACGTGAGGTTCTCCAGAACCTTTTTTTACTTTAGCTGCTTCGAGTAATTGTACTGCAGCTGGTGGGGTTTTGATTACAAATTCAAAGGATTTGTCTTTATAAACAGTTATAACTACTGGTAACACTTTTCCGGGTTTATCTTGAGTTCTTGCATTGAACTGCTTACAGAACTCCATAATATTAACTCCGGCAGCACCTAACGCTGGTCCAACAGGTGGAGATGGGTTAGCTGCGCCTCCCCTAACCTGAAGCTTTACTACTTTATCTAACTCTTTTGCCATTTTTAAATTTTATTGAGTTGTATTTTAAATTGGAAGCTGAAAATACAAATCATGTTAATTGCAACAATTTTAAATTTTATCTACTTGCATATAGCTTAATTCTAAAGGGGTTTTTCTTCCGAAAATTTTTACCATCACTTCAAGCTTACGTTTTTCTTCATTGATTTTTTCAACTGTCCCATCAAATCCATTGAAAGGTCCATCGATAACTTTCACGGTTTCACCAGCAATAAAAGGAATAACTACATTTTGATCGGCTTCTAAAGCTAATTCATCAACCTTGCCAAGCATTCTATTAACTTCTGACGAACGTAGCGGAACAGGATCTCCTCCTTTTGTTTCACCTAAAAATCCAATTACATTTGTAATAGATTTGATAATATGAGGTATTTCACCACTAAGATTGGCTTGAATCATGATATAACCTGGAAAATAAACTTTTTCTTTCTGAACTTTCTTACCATTTCGAATTTGTATGACATTTTCAGTAGGGACTAAAACTTGATCCACAAAGCTGTCTAAACCAAGTCTGTTTATTTCAGTTTCTATGTAACTTTTAATCTTGTTTTCTTGCCCACTTACTGCACGAACAACGTACCACTTTTTCTCTTGCTTTAACTCTGTCATTGTCATGATAGTTATTTAATCCAGTTAAAATATGTTTCCACAAAACCTGCAAAAACTGTATCAACTCCCCAAATTACTAAAGAAAATATAATCGAAAATAGAGCTACCAATACGGTAAGATTATATCCCGCAGACCAACTCGGCCAGTTAACGTTATTTTTTAGTTCTTGAAAAGAATCTCTAATATATTCAAACATTATACTTATTAATTAGGGTTGGGTTTAAAGTCATTGATTCTTGCACGGGTTGAGAGGCTCGAACTCCCGACACCTGGTTTTGGAGACCAGTGCTCTACCAACTGAGCTAAACCCGTAGTTGAGGGTTCAGGTGTCTTAATAATTTAAAAACACATTGAACCCAAACTAGTTTAACCATTTTTAGTCTAAAATTTCAGTGACTTGCCCTGCTCCAACAGTTCTACCTCCTTCTCTAATTGCAAAACGAAGTCCAACATTCATAGCAATTGGTTGAATTAAATCAACTTCAATAGTTAAATTGTCTCCTGGCATTACCATTTCTACACCGGATGGCAATACGATATTACCAGTAACATCTGTTGTTCGCACATAAAATTGTGGTCGATAATTGTTGTGAAATGGTGTGTGTCGACCACCCTCTTCTTTTTTGAGGATGTAAACCTCAGCTTTGAATTTAGCATGTGGTGTTACAGAACCTGGTTTACAAATTACCATACCCCTAGATATTTGAGTTTTCTCAATACCCCTTAGAAGTATACCTGCATTATCTCCAGCTTCTCCTCTATCAAGGATTTGACGAAACATTTCAATTCCAGTAATTGTAGAGGTCAACTTTTCAGCACCCATACCAATGATTTCTACAGCGTCTCCTGTATTGGCAATACCTGTCTCGATACGTCCAGTTGCAACAGTACCACGACCTGTGATAGAAAAAACATCTTCAATTGGCATTAAAAAGTCTTTGTCTACATCTCTTTTGGGTAATTCGATCCAAGTATCTACAGCTTGCATCAATTCCATAACGGAGTCAACCCACTTTTGTTCACCATTCAAAGCTCCTAATGCAGAACCAGAAACAACAGGCCCATTATCTCCATCATATTCATAAAAATTTAATAAATCTCTAACTTCCATATCAACAAGCTCTAGAAGTTCTTCATCGTCAACCATATCAACTTTGTTTAAGAAAACAACAATTCTTGGAATTCCTACTTGTCTACCGAGTAATATGTGCTCTCGAGTTTGCGGCATAGGTCCATCAGTTGCAGCAACTACAAGGATTGCACCGTCCATTTGAGCTGCACCAGTTACCATATTCTTTACGTAATCCGCGTGACCTGGGCAGTCGACGTGAGCATAATGACGATTTGCAGTAGCATACTCTACGTGAGAAGTATTAATTGTTATACCTCTTTCTTTTTCTTCAGGTGCATTGTCGATTTGATCGAATGAGCGTGCCTCTGATAATCCAGCATCTGCTAATACTTTAGTAATAGCTGCCGTTAAAGTTGTTTTTCCGTGATCTACGTGTCCTATTGTTCCGATGTTTAAATGCGGTTTGGAGCGATCGAAAGTTGCCTTTGCCATGATTTAAGTTTTAGTATTTGTTTTGTTAATATTAATAATGTTTATTTTTTTGTTTTAATTTTTTCAATTTTTAAAAAGTAAGAGCCAATGACGGGATTTGAACCCGTGGCCTCTTCCTTACCAAGGAAACGCTCTACCCCTGAGCTACACCGGCTAAAAATTTTAGAGCGGGAGACCGGGTTCGAACCGGCGACATTCAGCTTGGAAGGCTGACGCTCTACCAACTGAGCTACTCCCGCAATGGTGTTTATCCCCTAACTCTTAAAATGTGGGGAGAGCAGGATTCGAACCTGCGAAGTTAAAAACAACAGATTTACAGTCTGCCCTCGTTGGCCGCTTGAGTATCTCCCCTCAATTAAAAATTAATCTAATATTTTTAAGAACGTGAGCCGATGGAGGGACTCGAACCCACGACCTGCTGATTACAAATCAGCTGCTCTAGCCAGCTGAGCTACATCGGCATTTTTGATGTTGTCACGCACCAAAAAAGCCCGCTATTTCAAACGGAATGCAAATGTATATGTATTTTTTAATGTTTCAAAACATTTTTTAAATATTTTTATATGGTTTAATGAGGTATTTTTTCTCAGAATTATGTTGATAAAGTAAAAAAACGAATGAAGCTATAACCCAAGTCTTATTAAATATTAAAAATTAACTCAAAAAAAACATCTCTTAAATATGATAGTTTAAACAAGATTATTAATTAAAACTCATCTTATTTTTGATTGCCTGGGATGTGTGTTCTTATATATTTTTTTTAGTTCTGAAATATTATTGTTGGTATATATTTGAGTTGCTGCCAAACTTGAGTGGCCTAACAATTCTTTTACGGCATTTAAATCAGCACCATTTTTTAATAAATGAGTAGCAAAAGAATGTCTTAGAATATGAGGGCTTTTTTTTACTTTTGAAGAAACTATTTGAAAATAAATTTTAACTATTCTGTAAACAATGGCACCATAAAGTTTAGCTCCTTTTTTAGTTAAAAAAAGCAATTCCGAATCTTTTATTATTTTAAGTTGTTTGCGGTAATAAATATAATTATTCAATGATTTTTTTAAAGGACCAACTAGGGGGATATAACGCTCTTTTTTGCGTTTTCCTAAAACTTTAATCCGTTCTTGAATAAAATCTATATCTTTTATCTTTACTTTGATTAACTCATTACGACGCATTCCAGTACAATAAAGGAGTTCTATTATTAATCTGTCACGAATAGTTTCAAAATCGTTTCCATTAAAGCTTTTTAGGACATCATTAATCTCCTGTTCCGAAAACGGAACGTATATTTTTTTGTTTTCTTTAAGAGCTTTGTGTTTTACTAGGGGAGAATATCTTATTGAGCCCGTTTTTATCAAAAAGTTATAGTAACTACGTAATGAAGATATTTTCCGATTTACGGAACGATTTGTCAAACCGCTATCAACAAGGACGGTGATCCAACGCCTAATTTCAGAATAATGAGCTTTTTTTAAATCTGAAATATCAAAACATTTTAATAAGAAATGCTGGAATTTCTCAACGTCTTTACTGTAGGCTAGGATTGTATTTGAAGAATATTTTTTTTCAAATGAAAGGAAATCGGAAAATGATTTAAGGGACATATAAATTAATATAGATGGCTCCTAAGTTACATAAAATTTAAAAAAATCAGAGAGTGATATAATAAATTTTCACATGTTTTCAGCATCCCTTAGGCCTTGAACATATTGTGCTTTTTGAATTTCAGCTCTTCTTTTTACAGAAGGTTTTGTAAATTGTTTACGAGTCTGTAAAGAACGTTTTGTACCGGTCTTATCAAACTTTCGCTTAAAACGCTTTAGTGCTCTATCTATGTTTTCTCCTTCTTTTATTGGTATTATTAGCATGATTTAAACCTCCCTCCTTTATAAATTAGAATGCAAATATAATTTTATTATTGATTTTGCAATAGTTTATTTCAAAATATTTCTAGCAATTACAAGTTTTTGAATTTCAGTTGTTCCTTCACCAATTGTACAAAGTTTTGAGTCTCTGTAAAATTTCTCCACTGGAAATTCTTTGATATATCCGTAACCTCCATGTATTTGAACTGCATCACCAGCAATTTTAACACAAGATTCACTGGAATACATTTTAGCCATTGCCGCAACTGTGGTTAAATCTCCACCAATATTTTTTATTGAAGCGGCCTTGTGAACAAGCAATTCAGAAGCAGCTATTTCAGTTGCCATCTCCGAAAGCTTGAAAGAAATACCTTGAAAACTAGAAATTGGTTTCCCAAACTGAACACGTTCCTTAGAATATTTCAAGGCTGCTGTGTAAGCCCCTTTAGCAATTCCAAGAGATAAAGCTCCAATAGAAATACGACCCCCATCTAATAATTTTAGAGATTGTTTAAACCCTTCTCCTTCATTTCCAATAATATTTTCCTTGTGAACTTTACAATTATCAAAAATCAATTCAGCAGTTTCACTTGAACGCATACCAAGTTTATTTTCCTTTTTACCACCACTAAATCCAGGTGTACCTTTTTCAACAATAAAAGCAGATATTCCACTTGAATCCCCTTTTTTTCCTGTTCTAGCGATCACAACTGCAACATCTCCACTTTTACCATGTGTGATAAAATTTTTTGTGCCATTCAAGATATAATAATCTCCTTCCTTTACAGCTGTTGTATTCATCCCTCCAGCATCGCTACCGGTATTGTGTTCAGTAAGACCCCAGGCTCCAATATTCTCACCAGAACAGAGTTTTGGGAGCCATTTTTGTTTCTGTTTTTCATTACCAAAATAGAAAATATGGCCTGTGCAAAGAGAATTATGCGCTGCAATAGACAAACCAATAGATGGGTCTACCTTGGAAATTTCTTCGATAATGGTTACATATTCGTGATATCCAAGTCCAGATCCACCATATTCTTCCGGAATAAAAACACCCATAAAACCCATTTCCCCTGCTTTTTTTAATATTTCAATTGGAAAGTGTTGTGTTTCATCCCAAAGCATAATATTGGGACGTATATATTGTTCTGCGAAATCACGTGCAGAATATGAAATCATTTTAAGTTCTTCGGAGAATTGAAAATTCATTTATTGTGTAAATTTATTTACAAATATAAATTAATTAGGCCTATTTATTTGACTATAAATTCTTTAAGTTTTGTTAATTCGTAAACCAATTTATAAGCTATCTATAAAATGTACATTTGAAAATAGTTCAGTATTTTTATTCATCAAATAGTTTAGGAATCTAATCGAAACATAAATCACTTTTTTTTGATGGCAGTCAAATATTTATCTAACTCTTTCTTCACTACAGGGTATAAGAAAAATAGTCCAATCATATTAGGAAAAATCATTGCAAAAATCATAGCATCTGAAAATTTCCAAATCGACCCCATAGATGCTGCAGCTCCGATAACAATAAATATTAGGAAAAGAAATTTGTATACTAAATCAGCTAATCTACCTCTACCAAATAAAAACTTCCAAGATTGTAAGCCGTAATATGACCATGAAATCATAGTTGAGACTGCAAATAACACAACAGCAGTTGTTAAAAAAATATTAGAGTATGGGATATATTGCGCAAATGCTTTGGATGTAATACCTGCACCTTCATAAGGGTCGCCGTCAATAAAAACAACTCCTGAGCCATCACCCCCATATTCAAAGAATCCACTAAAATTAAAAATGATAATCACTAGGGCAGTCATTGTACAAATCACAACGGTATCTATGAATGGCTCTAAAAGTGCGACTAAACCTTCTGATGCTGAGTATTTTGTTTTAACAGCAGAATGCGCAATTGACGCAGAGCCTGCACCTGCTTCATTTGAAAAAGCTGCGCGTTGAAATCCTACTATAACTACTCCAATTATTGAGCCAACACCAAATGCTGTAGGATTAAAAGCTTCACTAACAATAAGACTAACAGCATCATCAACTAAAGTAAAATTAGATAGAATAATATATAAACAAGCAACTATGTACATGACCGCCATAAATGGAACAACTTTTTCAGTAACTTGAGCAATACGTTTTATCCCACCAATGATAATAATACCAACTAATGCAGCTAACACAACTCCAACAATAGCACCTGCGGCTGTACTATCCCAATTAAATAATTCTTTTATAACAATGGTAGCTTGATTTGATTGCGCTGCGTTACCCCCTCCAAAAGATCCACCAATACAAAATATTGCAAAAAAAGCTGCAGCTACTTTTCCAAATCTAGAAAAGCCTCTTGATTTTAACCCTTTACTTATATAATACATTGGACCTCCATATATTGTTCCGTCCTGTCCAACATCACGAAACTGGACTCCTAGTGTACACTCAACAAATTTAGTTGACATACCTAATAGTCCACAAACAATCATCCAAAATGTTGCGCCTGGTCCACCCAAAGCTATCGCTAGAGCGACTCCTGCAATATTCCCATTTCCAACTGTACCTGAAACTGCAGTTGATAAGGCTTGAAAATGACTTACCTCTCCATCTGAGGTTTTATCTTTTACGTTATCAACAGAATCGTTTGTAATTGTAGAACCAACTTGAGTGGATTCAGAAATCGAATAATCAACATGATCGTATTTACCTCTTACTACGTTAATTGATTTTCCAAAATAACGAATATTTGGAAATCCAAAATAAATAGTAAAAAACAAGGCGCTACCGACTAATAAGACAAGTACAAAAGGAATTATTACTGTATCCCCAGAATAAACTGGAAAGAAAATAGCATCAAAAAAGGCATCAGCAATCGGCTGGAATGCCTCATCAATTTTCTGGTCAATTCCCTTGTTTTGGGCAAATGAAAATAATGGTAAAATCAAAGCTAGAAGAGTGTTTTTTTTCAATTTCATATGTTTTAAGTTAAGTAACGCAAAAAGATCTCAACAAGATGCCAAAAAAAAATGAGTTATTAAAATTAAAATTTAGATTTTAAGCTTGTTTAAATTTTAATAATTTGGTTGTTTATTAAATAATGAGTGAATTTATATGACTAAATCTCAATATTAAACATACTATTAAGCGTTTGTATTTGTTCAGATCTGCCCAATACAATAATTTTAGAGCCAATAACTAATTTCTGGCTGGCCTCGGGGTTTATAAGATAATTTCCATTTTCGTCCTTGTATCCAATAACATTACATCCTGTTTTTTTACGTAAATCCAATTCTAAAATTGTTTTTTGTTTTGATGTATCGCACAGTTTTTCAACCGCAATTTCTTCAATGTTAATTGTTTGCTCCCCAACTATTGATAAGTTATCTATAAATTCCAAAAGATCTGGAACTACAACTAATGAAGCCATGTGATTTCCCCCAATTCGGTCTGGAAGAATCACATTATTAGCACCTGCAAGTTTTAATTTACTGTAGCTTGATTCTTCTGAAGCTCGACTTATAATATGAATTTTTGGGTTTATTTGGCGTGCAGAAAGGACCACAAACACATTTTCTGAATCATTGGGTAATGCACAAATCAAGCAAGCAGCGTTATTGATACCTGCGCGAATCAATACTTCATCTTCATTTGCATCTCCAATAGTAAAAGCAAAATCTTTATTTTCACAATTTTGAAAAACAGTTTCGTCTTTGTCTATAACAACAAACTTCCTTTGGTGAGATAGCAGTTTTTTAGCAGCTTGTTTTCCATTTCTTCCATAACCACAAATAATGATATGCTCGGATAGAACATTGATTTTTTTTTGCATTTTCTTTTGTTTTGATTCTTTAATATCGTTTTTAGAAATTATATACTCGCTGATAACTTTTAATGCATATCCGAGAATTATAGCGCTAGCTAAAATAAGACCAATAATAAAAATTTTTGCTTGGTGGTCCAAAGCCTCGACATCAGTGTAACCAACAGGTGTGATGGTTATAACTGTCATATAAATTGAGTCTGTCCAGGAAAGTCCTGAAATAACTTTAAAGCCAACTACTCCACAAAGAACTAGAATTAACAGTAAAAATATAGCTGTATTAATTCTAGATTTGAAAATTTTTAAAATTTGCTTAGTCATGATTTAAATATCAAATACAGAACTTCGCTTTGAAAAAATTAAATCTTTAATTCTGAGCCAAAAAGCAAGAAACAAATACAATGCAAAGCCAAAACCAATAGTCACAAAAGTAACATATATAAAGGAGGTTCTAACGACCTTTGCTCGCATTCCAAAACGATCTGCAATTCGTTGACAAACATCAAACCCATAACGCTGGAAATAAAATAAAATTTCATAAAACAACTTCATGCTGCAAGTTACACATTTGGATTTAAAAGCTGTCAAATTTTAATAAACAACCAAAGAATGTTTTTCTACTTATCGATATAACCCATTTTTCGCATCCAGTCATCGTTGAATATTTTCCCTACATACCTACTACCATGGTCGTGAAATAATACCACTACAACATCCTCTTTTTTGAATTCATTCTTTAGTTGTAGAACTCCTTTTATAGCTGCACCAGCTGAGTTACCCAAAAACATTCCTTCGTCTTTAGCCAAACGCTGAGTGTACAAAGCAGCGTCTTTGTCTGTAACTTTTGTGAAACCATCTATTATATCAAAATTGACATTTTCTGGTAAAATATCTTCCCCAATCCCCTCTGTAACATATGGATATATTTCATTTTTATCAAAAACACCTGTTTCATGATATTTTTTAAACACACTTCCATAAGTATCAACACCCCAAATTTTTACTGCTGGGTTTTTTTCTTTGAGATAAGTACCAACTCCTGAAATAGTACCTCCTGTGCCAACACCAACAATAAAGTGAGTTACTTTTCCTTTTGTTTGTTTCCAAATCTCAGGACCAGTACTTTCGTAATGAGCTTTTGTATTACTTGGGTTATCATATTGGTTAACATACCAAGAATTTGGTGTTTCTTCAGCAAGTTGTTTAGCAACAGAGTAGTATGATCGTGGATCATCTGGTTCAACATTTGTAGGACAAACCACTACTTTTGCCCCAACTGCTCTAAGGATGTCCATTTTTTCTTTGGACTGCTTATCACTCATTACAAAGATACATTTATATCCCTTGACTATTGCCGCTAAAGCTAAGCCCATGCCCGTATTACCAGATGTACCCTCAATTATTGTTCCTCCATGAGTTAAAAGTCCAACAGATTCAGCATCTTCAATCATTTTTAAAGCCATACGATCTTTTACAGAGTTACCAGGATTAAACGTCTCATATTTAGCTAAGACAATACAAGGGATTTCTGAGGTGATTTTATTTATTTTAACTAAAGGAGTATCTCCAATTGTTTCAAGTATATTTTGGGCATATTTCATTTGAAAAAATTTTTACAAATTTAATCAATTTAAAAGGAGGATAAATACATTAAAATTAAAATTTCAAGAATCGAATTTAATAGCTTTTACAGGTGAAATTTTTGCAATTAAATAAGACGGTATAATTAATACTGTAATACAAATAATAAAAGTTGAAATATTAAGATTAAAAATAGTTAAAACATCAATATCTATCGGAGCTTTGTTTACAAAATATATTGATGGATCTAATGTTATCGGGCTGAGATATTTTTGTATTAAAAGAAGAGTAATTCCAACTAAGTTTCCTAAAATTAAACCACAAATAGCTAAATAAGCTGAAACATAAATAAAAACTTTTTGAATCCGCCAATTATTACATCCTAAAGCTTTGAAAATACCTATCATTCTTGTTCTTTCTAAAATTAAGACCAATAAGGCTGTAATCATGTTGATAACTCCAACTATAATCATCATAACTAATATTCCAAAAGTGTTTTTATCAAAAATTTTAATCCACTCAAAAATAAGTTGATATTTCTGCTCTATAGTTTTAGAATTAAGAATTGCTGGAGTATTTGAATATATTTCCATCGAAATGTCATCTAAAGTTTCATAATCTTCAATGAATACTTCAAACTGACCAATCTGGTTTTCTGTCCAACGATTTAAACGCTGTACATGATTTATATTTCCTATAAGGAAAGTTTTATCTAGTTCCTCAAAGCCTGAATTAAAAATTCCTGAAATACTAAATTTTATAATATTTGGAGGTTGATTTGAATCTTTTTTCAGAAAATACATTTGAAATTCATCACCAGTGTTAAAATTCAAACGATTAGCTAAATATTCTGAAATAAGCACCTCCTCACTATATGAATTTGAATATTTTGGTAAATGCCCTTCAACTAAAAATTCTTTGAAATAACTCCAATTGTAATCATCCCCAACTCCTTTAATGAATAGACCTTCAAAATCTTTTTCAGTTCTGATAATGCCAAATTTATGAGCTACAGCATGAATATGAAAAACTCCGCTAACTAACTCTAATTTAGGGTAAAATAATTGATTTTTTTCTATGGGTACTTGTGCTCCCTCAGAAATATTAGTATTAAACTTAGATATTGTTATGTGTCCATTAAAAGCTACAGCTTTATCACGAATTTTAGATTGCAACCCTTCACTTATCGCTAAAGAAAATAACATGACAATAGTGCTTATAGCAATAGCAGCGATACCAATTTTTATTATTGGGCCTGAAACACTACTTTTATAGGACCTAGCGCTAATTATTCTTTTAGCTATAAAAAACTCAAAGTTCAATATATGATGAGATTCAATTTTATCAAAAATACAGCTTTATTTATTATTATTTTTTTGTCTTGTGAAAATATAAAATCTTCTAACCACGAAATATTAGTAGGTGCGAATCAACTAGAAATATATTTACCAAAATTAAAAAATAAATCAATTGGAATTGTGGCAAATCAAACCTCAGTAATTTTCAAAAAAAATGCAATCATATCTGTTGATAATTACAATCATAAAAAATCATATACACATCTAGTGGATTCACTAATAAAAAGAGGTGTTAATATAAAAAAAGTTTTTTCGCCTGAACATGGATATAGAGGAGCATCAGATGCAGGCGAGTATGTAAGTGATAATTTTGATAAAAAAACAGGTTTACCAATTGTATCACTATATGGAAAAAATAGAATACCAAATCCCGAAACATTAAAGGGATTAGATATAATAATATTTGATATTCAGGATATTGGCACTAGGTTTTATACTTTTATTTCAACTCTACATTATATGATGGAGGCTTGTGCAAATTTAAATATACCAATGATATTATTAGACCGTCCAAATCCAAATATTAGTTATGTAGACGGACCTGTTTTGGATATGAAATATAAAAGTTTTGTAGGTATGCATCCTGTGCCAATTGTTCACGGAATGACCATAGGGGAATTTGCTAAAATGATTAATGGAGAAGGATGGTTAGAAGGTAAACTAAAATGTGATTTAACAGTTGTTCCAGTAATGAACTATAGTCGAAAAACCGCCTACTCACTGCCTATTAAACCATCTCCTAATCTACCCAATGATAAAGCAATTAATTTATACCCAAGCCTTTGCCTGTTTGAAGGTACTAATGTTAGTATTGGTCGTGGAACAGAAATGCAATTTCAAATATTTGGCAGTCCATATCTAAATACTAAAAACTATAAATATAAATTTATTCCAATTTCTAATTTTGGAGCAAAAAATCCCAAATTTAAAAATAAGATGTGCTTTGGGGAAAATTTAGAAAACAATAAGTATTTGAGTAAAGTAAATTTAAGCTGGATAATAAATGCTTATGAAAACACATCTGATAAATCAATGTTTTTTAATTCATTTTTTACAAAATTAGCTGGACAAATAAAACTTCAGCATCAAATTGAAAATGGTTACAGTATTTCAGAGATTAAATCTTCATGGGAAGAGAAATTAATTTTATTTAAAAAAAATAGATCAAAATATCTTATTTATCATTAAAAAATAATTTGGATTGGGTTTAAAATATCCATTTAATGTTATTTCATTATTCATTAATTGTTTGTTTGACTGAAATTTGATTATTACTTTGAATAGCAATACTTTTATATAAATATAAATTATAAAATCATGTCCAACTCAGTTTTAAGACTAATTGATGCTTATATATTACAAGACAAAAATCTAATTCTTAATAATATAAATATTGATGTTAAAAAGGGTGAATTTGTTTATTTGATTGGAAAGACTGGATCTGGGAAAAGTAGCTTACTAAAAACTCTTTATGGAGATTTGGAATTAAGCCAAGGAAAAGGTGAAATTGTTGGATATAAATTAGAAAGCTTAAATCAAAACGAAATACCATTATTAAGACGAAAACTTGGAATTATTTTTCAAGATTTTAAACTTTTAAACGACCGCTCTATTTATGGAAATCTAGAATTTGTTTTAAAAGCAACAGGATGGGGAAATCAAAAAAAAATTTCTGAAAAAATTCAGGCTGTTTTAACTAAAGTAAATATGGAAAATAGTACAGAGAAATTTCCTTATGAGCTTTCTGGTGGAGAGCAGCAAAGAGTTGCAATTGCAAGAGCTCTATTGAATGACCCTGAGCTAATACTAGCTGACGAACCTACTGGAAACCTAGATCCACAAACTAGCATTGAGGTTATGGAAATATTACAGGATTTAAATAAAAAAGGGAATTCTATACTAATGGCCACTCATGATTATGCATTGATTTTAAAATATCCCGCTAAGACACTTAAATGTGAAGACAGTAAAGTATTTGATGTGGCCCAACGAAAAGAATCTTGATGCTTTCCATATTAATTCCTACATATAATCATTCTATAAAAAATTTAGTATACTCAATACATAAACAATGTATCAAAGCTGATCTAACATTTGAAATATTAATATATGATGATGCCTCAACAAAAAAAGAAATTGTAAAAAACAACCTCGAAGTTGAAAAACTTTCCAATGTATGCTATAATGTTTGCAAAAAAAATATAGGTAGAAGTGCTATCAGGAATAGACTATGGAAATTAGCAGAATATAATTGGTTGCTATTTTTAGATGCTGATGTCAGTATAAAATCTAACGATTTTATCAAAAATTACATTCAGGCTGTAGAGCAAAATTCGGAAGTTATTTACGGGGGCTTACAATACAATAAAAAAATTCCTGAGCACAATAAAATTCTTAGGTGGAAATATGGAAAAAAAAGGGAAGTTAAATCGAAAAAAAAACGCCAAAATAATTCATATGTGAATCTATTAAGCTGTAATTTTTTAATTTTCAAAGACATAATTAAACATGTACCTTTCAATGAAATGATTCCAAAAGAAGCAAATGAGGATACTCTATTTTCATATGATCTAAAATTAAAAAAAATAAATGTTGTTCATATTGATAATCCTGTTGAACATACAAATTTGGAGTCATCCAATAAATTCATTGAAAAATCTCTTTTTTACTCAAAATACTCTTTATTCTTTGTAGAAAATAAGCTTATGGATAAAGATTATATCAAAATCATAAAAATTTATTACAAACTGAAAAGAATGAAATTAAAATTTCTTTTAAGTACTTTGTATAAATTATTAAAAACTTTTTTAAAACTCCAGCTCAGATCAAAAAATCCATCAATGTTTATTTTTGATTTGTATCGATTGAGCTACCTTTGTTACATTACAAAAGATTAAATGTCGGACATTTCAATAATCATACCGCTTTACAACAAAGAAAAATTCATAAAAAAAACTATTGAAAGTGTTTTAAACCAATCATTTAATAATTTTGAATTGATTGTTATAAATGATGGCTCAACAGATAAAGGCTTAAGTCTTGTTAAAGACATAAAAGATAAGCGAATAAGGACTTACACAATCAAAAATAGTGGCGTTTCCAGGGCACGAAATTATGGTATTAATAAAGCAAAGTACGATTTGATTGCATTCCTTGATGGTGACGATTTGTGGAAAAAAAATCATCTGCAAGAAGTTCATAAACTTTATTTAAGACATCCAAATTGTGGACTATATGCAATGGGATACAATAAAATATTTAACAACGGAAAAGCTTTCCGGGCTAAAGTTTTTGGTTTAGATAACTTTTCAGGTATTATTGATGACTTTTTTCTTTCTTCTTTGGCAGACTGCGTTGCATGGTCGTCTGCTGTAATGATCCCTAAACGAACTTTTGCCAAAGTTGGTTATTTCAATGAAGATATGAGATCTGGTCAAGACACCGAATTATGGATTAGAATTGCACTAAAATTTGATATTAGTTACAACTCAAAAATAACTACCTCAAAAATAATATTCTTCAATGAAAATCACCTTTCTAACTCGCTTTATAAAATTGATAGATTAAAAATATTTAAACAATTTAAATTAAAAGAAGCTAAAAATCCGTCACTCAAAACTTTTTTAGACCTCAACAGATTTTCTATTGCAATCGAACGAAAACAAAAAGGAGATATTAATAACTACATTAAATTAAGAAACTCAATATGTAAAAATAACTTAAACTTAAAACAAAAAATTTTACTTAAACTTCCTTCAAATATTTTAATTTTATTAAGAAAAATCCAAATAATTTTATTGAAAGTTAACATATATATAACCCCTTTCAAATATTACCCTAAGATTCGTTTATAAGGGCTTCCCATGCCATTGAAGAAAACTCATAGGATAAATGACTAACACTATTTGAAGCATTTTTACAACAATTTTTGTAAAGCTTTTTATCCTCAATCATTTTATTTAAAGCTTTTGATAGCAATTGTGGATTATGATTTTTGACTAATAAACCATTTGAATTATTCTTTATGATTTCTTTAGGTCCTGATTTACAATCTACTGAAACAACGGGAGTACCTCTAGAAAGACTCTCAATTAATGCTAACGGAAACCCCTCGAAGCGGCTTGTTAAAACAGAAAATAAAGCTTTTTTTATGATTGATTCAGGATTACATTGAAAAGGGTGAAAAATAACTCTACCCCCTAAACCTAAAGAATTTACTTTTTTCTTCATAACCCTAATATCTGGACCATTTCCCAGTATTACTAAAAAAATATCATTTTTAACTAATTTTGAAATTTCATATGCATTAATTAATAGAGAAATATTTTTCACCTTGTCATCAACTCGTCCAAAAAACAAAATAAATTTTTTGGGTAAATTTTGAATATTAGCTTCTTTATTATATTCATTAAAATCTAATAATATGTTTGGAATAAAGTTAATTTGATTTAACTTATATTTTGAGTGTAGTAGTTCTTTAATCTCATTAGAAACAGCTACAAATTTATGAGCTTTTCTATAAAGTAAATTGGCTAAAATTTTATTTTTAGGTAAATAATTTTCAATTAAATAACTATGAACCATAAATATAACTTTTTGATTAGAATATAATATCTTATTAATTAAAAATTCTTTAAGAAATAGAGGGCGAGTGCGGCCATCAATAACAAAATCAAATTTTTCATTTTTTAGATAATCTTTAAATATTTTATATCTTTTTATTTTACCGAAAAACGAATCATTTTGATCTTTTAATTTCCCTAGATTTAATAAGAAACCTTTATAACTATAGCTAATGTTATTTAAAATACTAATTATATGGACATCATGACCTAATTGACTAAACATATATGAAAGATTTGCACTAACTCTCTCTGCACCCCCATTACCTAAGGAAGAAGTCACAATAGCTATTTTTTTTTTTCGTTTTCTCATAACTAGAAAGAGGATTAAAATTTAATATCGTAATCTTGATTATTCAAAATAACTCGTGGACGACTTTGAAAGTATTTACTGAAAATACTTCTAGTAAAATCCACTTCATTTGCATTAATCTCTAAAATTTCCGCTAGACTATGAAACAAATCATCAGTCATGTATTTTCGATTAGGGTCAAAAAATAATACACTATCGTTTTTGTAGGCTTCCGATTGCCAAAGAAAAAAAGGAATATCGTACATACTTTTAGTCGCAAAATCTTCATTATGTCCTAGACGTTCTAAGTCGTCAAGTTCTTCCCCGTGATCAGAAACATACAAAACTGCACTATGCTTGGCATATTTTTTTACAGACTTAATAATTTCAGTGATAACATAGTCGGTATTTAGAATAGCCCGGTCATATTCATCTTGAATTAATTGTTTTTGAGTTAAAATTCGATCTGATTCTATTGATTTAAAAGCAGTTTTCATTGAATCGGGATATCGATTTTCATATTTGAAGTGAGCTCCCATCAAATGCACAACAATAAATTTAGGAAACTTATTACTTTCTTTTAAAACCTTACGAATTTTAGGAATTAAAGTTTGATCTAAAGTACGATTATGTTGACCGTAAGCAGTGCTGACAAATGAGGTTTCAGAAGCAGAAAGGGCAATTTTTGTGACCAAACTTTCAAAAATTCCTATTGGGCGCTGATTGGACAGCCAATATGTATTGTATCCGGCAGCATTAGCCAGTTGTAATATAGAACCTGACGGTTTATTGTCTTCAGATTCATAGTTAGTTAATGTTAGCATTTTATTTATAGACTCGACAGTTAATGTATGTGGACTTATTACGTCACTGAAAACTAAGAGTTCTTTTGAAATTTGATTTAAAAAAGGAGTAGTTGAGCGTTCATATCCGTACAATTGCATATGAGATCGAACAGTAGACTCGCCTAATATAAGAACATATACAGGATTATCATTATTTGAAATTGATTTAACATTTGTAAAACTACCAATACTGTTTGAGGAATAATTATCAAAACTAGATGAAGTCTGGTAATACTCAATGAAAGATTTAGAAAACAAATAAGGGAAATTATAAATTATATTTTTTGAAACTTTTAAATAAGTTAAAATTAAAACTATAGTCAAAATATAAATAAAACCTTTTTTTTTCAATGGAGTGCTTATTTCATAATTGTAGTTATTTAAAATTTTGAAAATATAGAAAGAATATATTATGATAGAAATAATTAGAAAAATTTCTTTGTATTCAATATAGAAATTGATAAAATCAAGGGACTCATTAAAATTTGAATCCAATAAAACAAAAATAGAAGAGGCACTAAAAAAAACTTGAAATAATAAATAATATACTGACTCAAAAAGAATTGAAGTTGAAAAAAAAACAAAAGAAAAAAGTCCATAAAGCTTTCTGTAATTTGCCTTTTTAAAAAAAAAAGATAGTGTAATTAAAAGAAATGCAAATAGGCAATTTTCAATAAAATTAAATGCAATTTCAATCTCAAATTGACAGAATAAAATAGTATAGAGTGTTGTTGTAAATATTAAAATGAAGTAATAGGAAAACAATTTTCTAAAAAACTGGAGGTCTTTCATATTGCAATTAAATTATTAGTTTATATAGGAATATTTTTTCCAAATAGTTCCTTTCTCAAAATAAACAGTACAACTGCGAAATATAATAAATTACTAAATAATAGACCAATAAGTAATCCTTCCACATGAAAAGAGTTGATTAGTAGTCGACCAAGAAAGTAATATGAGATAAGACCTAAAAGTTGTGTTAAAACAAAACATTTAACCTGATTTTTAGCCAGAAATTTAAATGATAAAATATTTGCAATAAAACGAATAAAATCTGCCATAAGTTGCCATTTAAATAAAATTGCCATTCCAATAAAAGCATCATTATATATAGTAAGAATCAAAATTTCTTTTAAAAAATAGACCATTATCATCCCAACAACAACTAACGGAAGTAGTGTTTTATATAAAGTTTTAACCTCCCTTTTAAATCCTTCTGAAAAATTAATTTCAGCATATTTTGGAAGAATATAAATACTAAAAATAGTGATTAAAAATTGCATATAAATCTTAGAAATAGAGGACATTGCAGTCCAAATTCCGGCTTCATTTTCACTAATACGATCTGAAATTAAATTTCTAAAATTAATTTCTACAAAGTTGGAACACACAGTCGCTACAAATGAAATAAGTGTAAATCCGAGTAAAACTTTAAGCATTGGAGCTTTAAATGATAACTGATTGAATTTAATATATTCTTTAAGTGTATTACCAAATATAAAAGCTAGCACTAAAAACTGAATTGCAGGTGTAATGGCAATTGCTAAAAGAACTCCGTCAATATTATAATAATATAAACTTATAAGCAATAATGATGAAGCTAAGGAATACCAAATAATTTCAATTTTAGCATTGATTTTATAAGCTGAAATTCCACTAATTACCGCATTGAAAATTCGATTCATTGCAATGAAAGGAGTGGTAACCGCTAATAATTTAAATACTGAACTAAAATCTTCATTAAAAAATAGCCAGATTGATAGTTTGTTAGCCGCAAAAAACATAAAAAGGGAAAGGATAAGTGTTGCTAATCCAGAAAGAACATATACTGTGGAGAATAATTTTATGAGTCCTTCAGCGTTTTTTTTATACTGGGAAATATATTTTACAACTCCATTAAATACACCAAAGGAAGATAAGCTCATCAAAATATTTGATAGATTTCGTATCTGCCCAACTTTTGCAATTCCAGCTTGTCCTGTATATTGGGCTAATAGATTTTGAACTAAAAGTGAAATTAGAAGGCGAAAGCCTACAACCAAAGAATTTAAAGAGGTTATTTTTAAAATTAAATTATTATTAATAAAAGGGAACTTCACGAATAAATAAGTTATTTGAATTATTAGCCTTTAAACGATTTATTTTCATAATTGTTGTTCAAATTTTACTTACTTCTAATCAAACTCAAATAATATAAAATTTATACTATGGGTAATTCTATTTAAAGCGCTTTATTTCTTTTTCGTTCTACTTCCTTAAGAAAAATCTTCCTCAAACGTAAACTGTTTGGAGTTACTTCCACATACTCATCTTTTTGAATGTATTCTAAAGCTTCTTCTAGAGAAAATTTAATAGCAGGGACAATCTTGGCTTTATCGTCAGCTCCAGCACTTCTAACATTTGATAATTTTTTTGTTTTAGTGACATTAATTGCCATGTCGTCGCCTCTTGAATTTTCACCTATAACCTGGCCCTCATAAATTGAATCACCCGGATCTATAAAAAATCTACCCCTTTCCTGTAACTTGTCTATTGAATACGGAATTGAAATACCTTTTTCCATAGAAACCAGAGAACCATTTTGCCTTTCTGGAATACCGCCTTTCAGAGGCTGGTATTCTTTAAATCGATGAGCCATTATAGCTTCCCCAGCTGTGGCAGTAAGTAACTGGTTTCTTAGACCTATAATTCCTCTTGACGGAATCACAAATTGACAAATCATTCGTTGACCTTTAACTTCCATACTCAAGAGTTCACCCTTTCGCTTAGTTACCATCTCAACGGCTTTCCCTGAAATATTCTCTGGAAGATCAATAGTCATTTCTTCAACAGGTTCGTATTTAACTTCATCAATTTTTTTAATAATCACTTGTGGCTGACCTATTTGAAGTTCATAACCTTCTCTTCGCATAGTTTCAATAAGTATCGATAAGTGTAATACCCCTCTACCAAATACCATAAACTTATCTGCATTTTCAGTTGGCTCTACTCTAAGAGCTAAGTTTTTTTCAAGTTCCTTCTCTAACCGTTCTTTCAAATGGCGAGATGTTACAAACTTTCCTTCTTTACCAAAAAATGGAGAGTCATTTATTGTAAAAAGCATACTCATGGTAGGTTCATCTATAGCTATGGTATCGAGAGCTTCTGGATTATCTATATCTGCAATGGTATCCCCTATTTCAAAACCATCCAATCCTACCAGAGCACAAATTTCACCAGCAACAATTTCAAAAACTTTTTTTCGCCCCAAACCCTCAAATACTTGGAGCTCTTTAATTTTAGATTTTATGATTTTTCCATCCCTTTTGACCAAAGAAACTTTCTGATTAGTGTAAATTTTACCGCGTTGTAAACGACCTATAGCTACACGTCCCGTAAAAGAAGAATAATCTAAAGAAGTAATCAACATTTGTGTTGTACCCGATTCAACTTTTGGAGATGGAACATGTTCAATAACCATATCCAGAAGAGGTGCTATAGAATTAGTTTTATTTGACCAGTCTTCACTCATCCAATTATATTTAGCAGAGCCATAAACTGTAGGAAAATCCAACTGCCATTCTTCAGCTCCAAGCTCAAACATTAAATCAAAAACTGATTCATGGACTTCCTCAGGTGTACAATTTTCTTTGTCAACTTTATTTATTACTACACAGGGTTTGAGGCCTAAATTGATTGCTTTTTGAAGAACAAAACGAGTTTGTGGCATTAGTCCTTCAAAAGCATCTACCAATAGCAATACACCGTCGGACATATTGAGAACGCGTTCTACTTCTCCACCAAAATCAGCGTGACCAGGAGTGTCTATTATGTTAATTTTAGTTTCCCTATAAACCACTGACACATTTTTGGAAGTTATAGTAATACCACGCTCGCGTTCAAGATCATTGTTGTCTAGTATTAAATCTCCTTTATTTTCGTTTTCACGAAATAATTGACAATGATATAGAATCTTATCTACTAGAGTTGTTTTCCCATGATCTACATGAGCGATGATGGCAATATTTTTAATAGATTTCATTAAAAGCTATTTTTAATCGGCAAATGTACATTTAATTTTAGGACTTTTGGTTTTTATTCTAAGAACCTTAACTCTCAAATTTGCTTATATTTGTCTAAATTAATTTGAATATTCAATGCAACTTAATAACATTCCTAAACTCAAATACTTGGACTCAAAGCAATTTTTTTTAATTGCTGGTCCCTGTGCAATTGAAGGCGAAACCATGGCGCTTAAAATTGCTGAACATATTTGTAGTTTATCCGAAAAATTTAAAATTCCCTATATATTCAAAGGAAGTTTTAAAAAAGCTAATCGTAGTCGTATAGATAGTTTTACAGGGATTGGAGATGAAAAGGCACTTAAAATTCTTCAAAAAGTATCTGACTATTTTGATATACCAACATTAACGGATATTCATCAGGTTCGAGATGCTTCCATGGCAGCAAGTTATGTAGATGTATTACAAATCCCTGCATTTTTAGTTCGTCAAACGGATTTAATAGTTGCCGCAGCAAATACAGGGAAGATTATAAATCTAAAAAAAGGACAATTTATGAGTCCTGAATCCATGGAAAATGCAGTTAAGAAAGTAAAAGATAGCGGAAATGATAAGGTTTGGGTAACAGATCGGGGTACTATGTTTGGTTACCAAGATATGGTCGTTGATTTTAGAGGTATTCCAACTATGAGAAAATTTGCCACAACAGTTTTAGATGTAACACATTCACTCCAACAACCAAACCAAGTAAATGGTATCACTGGTGGACGTCCAGAAATGATTGAAACTATTGCTAGAGCTGGTGTAGTAAATAATATTGATGGCCTTTTTATAGAAACACATTTCGAACCTGAAAAAGCAAAAAGTGATGGTGCTAATATGCTTAGACTAGATCAGCTTGATAAACTACTGAAAAACCTAGCTGCCATTAGAAAAACTATTAATGATTTTTAATGCTTTACTTTAGATGAGTATTCAGTGGAATTAAATCCATATTTATCTACAAGGTAAACAAGTGACGCCATAGTCGCTGAACCTAATTCTAATTCCCGCTTATTGATAAAGTCAAAGTTGTCATTTGAAGCATGACGGTGATCAAAATAGCGTTGAGAATCAGTAATCAAATCAGCCAAAAGAACTGATTTATTTGTTAAAGGACCAATATCGGCACGAATTCCATCCTTCTTAAAATAATGAATTAGGTAAGGTTCAAAAAGCTTCTTCCATTTAAAAATTTGGCTAACTTTATAATCTGGACCTTGGAAAGAAAAACCCCTTGGTATAAATCCGCCAGAAGCACTTTCTAAAGCAAAGATGTGCTTTTCATTATTTTCTTTAGCAAACTTCGCATACTCTAAACCACGACGGAGACCTTTTTCTTCATTCATAAAAAGAATAATTCTTATTGTTCGTTTTGGCTGAATGCCTATCAATTTCAAAAGTCTTAAAACATCCATCGCTTGTACACAACCTGCACCATCATTATGAGAACCGTCTCCAAGATCCCAAGAATTTAAATGACCACCAACTGTAATAATTTGTTTTGGATACTGAGCTCCTGTAATTTCTCCGATAACATTATATGATTGAACATCATTGAGTTGCTTACAATTTTGCTTGAAGTAAAATTTAATAGAAGAATCTATTTTTAACATGCTACTCAAACGCTCAGCGTCGTTAGTACTTATCGCAGCTGAGGGAATTCGATTATTAATAGCTGTAATACCATAAGACATAGCTCCAGTGTGGGGTAAATCATCTAATCTTAAGCTCATTGACCTTACAATAGTCCCAACTGCGCCTAATTTTGCAGCCTCTTTAGCGCCATCAAAGAGCTGATTCACACATCCGTTGTAAGCTTCAAAAGTAGAAATTACATCAACCTGCATTTGACAATTAAAAAAAACTATTTTACCTTGAACATCAGTAAAAGCCATAGCTTTTAGTTCTTCTATCCCTTTTACTTCAACAACCTCAGCCTTTAGTCCTTCTTTTGGGGTTGCTACAGATCCTCCCAAAGCGCATAAATTGACAGGAATTGTTTTTCCAGGGGCGACTTCTATGAATGAAAATTCAGGACCACCACGAATCCATTTTGGAACCATAACAGGCTGTAACCAAACTCTGTCAAATTCAAGTTCTTCAAGAACTTTTTTTGTATATTCTACAGCTAGTTCTGAATTTAAAGATCCTGATAAACGACCTCCTATTTCGTTAGACAAATAATCAAGCCAATGGTAAGATTTACCTTTTGTTAAAGATTCTTTATAAATTTTTCGTAAGTAATCTTCATCGCTTTGAGCTACAATGGTCACATAGAACGAAGATAAAAACAAAAAAATTAGCTTAAATTTCATTTTATTCTGAAGAGTTATTTAACTAATGCTTTTTTAGAAAATTTAATTACATCATTCGCATTAATTTCATCGGAACCAAGAATTATTAATCTTTCAACAACATTTCTAAGTTCTCTAATATTTCCTGTCCAATCAAAACCCTTTAAAAGTTCGATAGATTTATGAGAAAACTTCTTTACCGAAATGCCCTGTTCATTAGCAATTTGAGAACTAAAAAACTTTACAAGTTTTGGAATATCCTCACGACGCTTTTCTAGTGGAGGAACTTCTATCAGTATAACTGCTAACCGGTGATATAAATCTTCGCGGAAACGACCTTTTGTAATTTCAGTTTTGAGATTTTTATTGGTAGCAGCGATAACTCTTACATTTACTTTTACATTTTTATCACTACCTACCCGTTGAATTCGATTTTCCTGTAGTGCTCGTAATACTTTAGCCTGTGCAGATAAACTCATATCACCAATCTCGTCTAAAAATAAAGTACCATCATTAGCAGCTTCAAACTTTCCTTCACGGTCTTTAATAGCATTTGTAAAAGCGCCTTTGGTGTGTCCAAATAATTCACTTTCTATAAGCTCACTAGGAATTGCAGCACAGTTGACCTCAACCATGGGACCTTTATCTCGATTACTTTTCTGATGAATCCAATGAGCTACCAGCTCTTTTCCAGTACCATTAGGTCCTGTAACAAGAATACGAGCATTAGTTGGAGCAACTTTATCAATAATTGACTTTATATGCAACATAGGTTCACTATCTCCTACCATTTCGTATTTCTTACTAATAATTTGCTTAAGTTTTTTGTTTTCAAAAATTAATTTTTGACGGTCAAGGGCATTTCTAACTGTATTTAAAAGCCTATTTAAATCGGGTGGTTTGGATATATAATCATATGCCCCTAAACGCATAGTACTGATAGCGGTTTCTAAATCTCCGTGTCCAGAAATCATAACAATCGGAATTTGTTCTTTAATCTTTTTGATATTTTCTAATACCTCAACACCGTCCATTTTTGGCATTTTTATATCACATAAAATAAGATCAAAATTATTATTTTTAACCATATTCAGTCCAGAAACACCATCTGAGGCTTCAAAAAGTTCATAGGAGGCATTTTCCTCAGATAAAATCTTAACCAAGACTCGGCGAATAGCCTCTTCGTCTTCAATAATTAATATTCTAGACATATGATAAATTATTTAACAATACTATTAATTTAGTTTTTCAAAAATCAGAAATTACATATTAATATAGCTAACAAACCTAAAAAAAAATACAATTACTAAGAAAACATGTCCTTGACTTTCTCAAAAAAAGATTTATCAGAACTTTCCGGTTTAGGTTTAAAATGCTCGTTTTTAAGCATTTTCTTAAAAAAAGATTTTTGTTCTTTATTTAGTGTTTTAGGAGTCCAAACGTTTATGTGAACTAAAAAATCACCTTTGCTATATCCATTAATGTTTGGAATGCCTTTATTCCGAAGGCGAAGTATTTTTCCAGATTGAACACCTGGTTCAATCTTCAAACGAACCTTTCCTGAGACGGTATCTATTTCTACGGCAGAGCCTAAAATAGCTTCTGGTAAACCAATGTACAAATCATAATGTAGGTTATCTCCTTCACGTTGTAAATTCGGGTGTGTTTCTTCCGAAATAGCAACTAATAAGTCCCCCGAAATTCCATCACCTGGTGCTGCATTTCCTTTTCCACTAACCTTTAGTTGCATTCCGTCTTCTACTCCGGCGGGGATTTTTATCGATACTGTCTCTTCTTCAGTCAAAAAACCATTGGAATCAGCATTAGGAGGACGATTGTCAATAATTTGACCGGTCCCTCCACAAACATTGCAAGTTGATGCGGTTTGCATTCGTCCTAAAATTGTATTTGTTATTCTAGTGACTTGACCTGTTCCATTACACGTGGAGCAGGTTTTATAAGTAACTCCTTTGGCCTGTTTTTTTCGCTTAACTCTTACTTTTTTCTCAACACCGTTAGCAATTTCTTCGAGACTTAATTTAACACGAATTCTTAAATCAGAGCCTTTGGGTCTTCGTTGGCGTTGACTACTAAAACCACCAAAACTACCTCCACCAAAAGCACTGCCAAAAATATCACCAAACTGGCTAAAAATATCTTCCATATTCATACCAGCACCTCCAAAACCACCATTACCTTCAAATGCCTGGTGACCAAATTGATCATAACGAGCCTTTTTGTTAGAATCACTCAAAACCTCATAAGCTTCAGCAGCGATTTTAAATTTTTCTTCCGCACTAGCATCATCTGGGTTTTTATCGGGATGATATTTAATTGCCATCTTGCGATATGCTTTTTTAATTTCACCAGAAGAAGCATTTTTTGGAATACCTAAAACTTCGTAATAGTCCTGTTTTGCCATTATATATTTGGATTTTTAATTTTAGTTATTGTCCGATTACAACCTTTGGAAATCTAATGACTTTTTCGCCTAATTTGTAACCTTTCTCTATAACATCAATAATTTTTCCTTTTAAATCCTCGTTAGGAGCAGGTATTTGGGTAACAGCTTCATGATCGTCTGCATTAAAAACATCCCCTTTATCAATACTGATTACTGATAATCCCTTTTGCTCGAGGGTGGATTGAAATTTGTTCTTGATTAATTTAACTCCTTTTGAGAGTTCAGTTTCATCATATTTGGACATCTCTAAAAGGGCACGATCAAAATCATCTAAGACAGGAA
This sequence comes from Formosa sp., assembly GCA_002698705.1. Classification (GTDB taxonomy): domain Bacteria; phylum Bacteroidota; class Bacteroidia; order Flavobacteriales; family Flavobacteriaceae; genus UBA3537. The sequence goes on from NZZM01000032.1 coordinate 44,575, forward strand.
GTAAAGATTTAATAACGTCCTGGTTAGCTGTAGAAAAAAGTTCTATACGCTCTTTTAAAGTTCGACGTTTATAATTTTCAAATTCTGCAAACAAACGTAAAAATTTATCTTTTTCTTCGGCGAGCTCTACTTTTATTTTTTTTTCAGTAGATACTGGCTTTTTAGTCTTACTTTTTGTAGCCATTGGCTCTTTTTTTACTTTGGTTTTTTTTGTTATTTCGTTTTTACTCATATTAAACATTAAAATTTATAATAACAAGACAAAAGTACTGCCATAATTTAAAAAATGTCAAAATGTCACTAATTATTTATAAAAATTTATTTTGTTGATTAATTAGATTGTATAAGGCTTTTAAGTGCAGGGTGTATATATTGAAACTTAAAATTGAAACCAGTATTTTTAATTTTTTTTGAGCAAACGCGTTGACTATCAACAACAATAGAACACATTTCTCCAAAAACTAATTTCAATAATGATTTATGAATATTGGGAAGCAAAATCGGCCTTTTAATCAACTTAGCAATTTCAAATGTTAATTCAGATTGTCTGACTGGGTTGGGAGCTACTGCATTAAATATTCCAATAACTTTTGTTTCCAAAAGGTGCAGGAATATTGAAACAAGATCCTCAATATGTATCCACGATTGCCATTGATTACCGTTACTCAAAACGGCACCAGAATACATCTTAATGGGTTTAATTATTTTGGGTAAAGCACCTCCATTTAAACCTAAAACAATCCCAATTCTTAAGATTGATACTTTAATACCCTCGGAGCTATATTCCATAGCAGCAGATTCCCATTTTTTTACTACCGAGCTTAAAAAAGAAGAATTATCAAATTGATTATAATTCTCGTCATAATATTTTGTAGTAGAGCTTGGATAGATGCCAATTGCACTTGCTGAGATTAGGTATTTTACACTTGTTAATTTATTTTCTCTAATAGTATTTAGTAAAAATGAAAGTGATTTTACACGGCTATTTATAATTTTTTTTTTGGTGAATTTTGTCCATCTCTGGGTAATTGGGGATCCAGCTAGATTAATTATATATTCTATTCCATCTAAACTTTCTAGATTTATTTCATTATTTATTGGATTCCAATAATACATATTACACTTAACATTTGACTGAACTCTGTTTTTTTGTGTAGTAAGTATATTTAAATTATGTCCTTGTTTAGAAAGGGATTTTATTAGTGCTTCACCTACCATTCCTGAAGCACCTGTAATAAGTATATTTTTAGTCACAAATCAAAATTATTGAATCAAAGTAATGTTTTGTACAAAAAATTAATGTTTAACAAATATTTAAGTTCTGTAAAGTTAGATTAAAGCACTTTTGTGGCTCTTAGCATTTCTCTTTTACCAGGAGGGCCTGGCAAACGTTCAACTAAAAATCCAACAGACTGTAAATTCCGACGAACACTGCCCTTTGCAGAATAGGTAACTAAAATTCCATTTAGACGTAAAGAATCGTACATTTTTTTAAAAATAAACTCTGTCCAAAGATTAGGTTGCACTCTAGGTCCAAAGGCGTCGAAATAGATAACATTAAACATATTAATTTCGTTAACATTAGAAAAAAAATCTAACTTCTTCTTTAAAAAAAAGTTAGGTAAAATTTCATGTGTTTTGTTCCACAAACAGTCATGAATTAATCTAAAAATTGAGGCTTCAGATTTAATTATATTATCATAGTTTAACAAATCTAATTCTCTTTTATTAACTGGATAAGCTTCAATTCCATGGTAATAAACCTTATTGTTTACTTTTGAGTTAAGAGATGCTGTTAATAAAGTATTTAATCCAGTGCCAAAACCAATCTCCATAATATTAATTTTAATTTGTTTTGGATGACGTTTTAAATAAGTATTAAATCCAGCTAGAATGTAAACATGCATAGCCTCTTGTAAAGCACCATGAATAGAATGATATCGTTCATTCAAATCTTCAATTTGAATAGTTTTTGAGCCGTCAGATGTAGTTATGATTGAACGCTTCAAAATTTAACTTAAAATTTATTCGGCCAAAATTACACCATCAGCTATAAAACTATAAGTAATTTTTGGTTTTGTAATGGAGTCTATTTCACTTTTTGATAAGCCTGAGTCTTCGGCATAATGTTTTAAATCTTGAACTGAAGTTTGTGAAATAAAAGCTTTACCGTTGATGATAACCTGACCAGAAGCATCTAAAGGAACAAAAAAATTATAATCTTTAAAACGAACCATCAATTCTTCTCCACCGAACAATCCTAAAGTCATCCAGCATCCTTTTTTTGAACATACGTCTATTATTACCCCTTTCGTTGTAGTCGAAAGTGTATCTGAAAGTTGCATTATCTGTTTTGTGAAATCTTCATTTGAAATAATATTATTTGCATCAAAAGGGGAGCCATGATATTGAAGAATTGAAGAATTAACTTTTATGGGTTTACGTTCTGTTTCCATTTGCTTACAGTGAAAAAATAAAAAACAAGAAAAAAATAAAATAATAAGACTATGGATCCTCAAAATAATTAGACAGTTTAACTTTATAAGTTTTTTGTAATACTTATAAATTATATTATGAATTCATTAATTTTGTTATGACAAATATGAACAAAAAATGAATTCCATTCAAATAACTCATGCAAAACATTCGAAATTAAAAAGTACCGATTTCAAAAATTTGGGCTTTGGTAAATTTTTTTCTGATCACATGTTAATTTGTGATTATAAATTTGGTGTTTGGGGAGCCCCAGAAATTATTCCATTTGAAGCTATTAGTTTGATGCCCTCATCTAAAATTTTTCATTACGGACAGTCTATTTTTGAAGGAATGAAAGCATATAAAGACAAAAATTCGAATACCTGGTTATTTAGACCAGACGAAAATTTCAAACGTCTTAATAAATCCGCAGAACGCTTGGCTATTCCACAACTTCCAAAAAATATTTTTTTTGAAGGTTTAATAAAGCTCTTAAATATTGATAATGATTGGATTCCTTCAGCTGAAGGGTCTTCGCTGTATATAAGACCTATCATTTTTGCAACTGGAGAAGGATTTCATGCCTCACCAGCAGATGCATACAGGTTTATGATAGCAACAGCCCCATCCGGACCTTACTTTTCTGGAAAAGTAAAAGTACTTATTGAGGAAACCTACTCGAGATCAGCAAACGGTGGTGTTGGTTTTGCCAAGGCTGGTGGAAATTATGCAGGGCAATTTTATCCCACCCAATTGGCTATTAAAAAGGGTTATAATCAAGTAATTTGGACTGATGATAATACACACGAATATATAGAGGAAGCAGGAGCTATGAATATATTTATTCGTATTAATGATACATTAATTACAGGGCCAACTAGCGACCGGATTCTAGATGGTGTTACAAGAAAAAGTATAATTCAAATCGCAAAAAATGAGGGTATAAATTTAGAAGTTCGAAAATTTAAAGTTTCTGAAGTAATTGAAGCATCTAATAATGGAAGTTTAAAGGAAATGTTTGGTACGGGAACAGCTGCAGTTATCTCTCCCATCTCAGCCTATGGATACAGAGGAAAAGACTATATTTTACCAAAAAATAAGGATTCTTATGCGACGCGATTAAAAAAGATTATAATAGATATTCAAACTAACAAATCTGAAGATTCCTATAAATGGCGTTTCAAAGTTTGTTAAACTACTTTTCTAATATCTCTTTAATATTAGGTTTAAAGTATTTAGGTCCCTTTAAAACCTTTCCATCTGATCTATAAATAGGCTTACCATCAGGGCCGAGCTTACTCATGTTACTCCGCTGGATTTCATTAAAAATATCTTCTATTTTATGTTGCATTCCGTGTTCTATAATAGTTCCACACAATATGTATAACATATCCCCAAGAGCATCCGCAACCTCAACTAAATCATTCGATTGAGCAGCCTCAAAGTACTCCTCATTTTCTTCTTTCATTAGGTCAAAACGAAGTTTATTTTTGGTATTTCCTAGATTGGCTTTTGGTGATGTTCGATAGCCTATTTTAAAAGCTTCATGGAACTTCTTTACAGCTTCAATTTTATATTTCATTGGTGATGATTTTTTTGTAATTTTATGTAAATTAAAAATACACAAATATGTTCAGTCAAGGACAAGTTATTTTTGGAATTATTTTTGTAATTGTATTCTCAATAGTTATAATTAAATCCTACAAGAAAGATGCAGAATCGAATAAAAAATATTACAAAGGTAGCTTTTGGGTATTATTTGCTTTCATCGCCTTTATTATGAGTATTGCTGCTATAAAATTTGTGCTAGGTTATTAATCATGAAATCAGCTTCGAACATAATTTTATTTAAAAATCAAAAATATAGCTAACCCTACTTTAAAAAAGAAATTTATACTTTCGCATTTTATTTACATTAATTAAATTAATCTTATAATGAAACAAGTAATATTTGTATTTATTGGTGGTGGAATAGGAAGTATTTTACGATATGGTTTTGGAAAAATATTTCAAATGTTACCAAATGGATTTCCAGTCAGTACATTTTTAGTTAATATTATAGGGTGTCTTTTAATTGGTTTTTTAATGGGGTTTAGTGTGAAATTTGATGCTTTTAATGAAAACCAATCTCTATTGCTTGTTACAGGGTTATGTGGGGGCTTCACAACTTTTTCAGCTTTTGCGGCAGAAAACCAAATGTTTTTAAAGTCTGGAGAATATTTACATTTTGGAATCTATAGTTTAGCATCTATCTTAATAGGTATTTCTGTAGTTGTACTAGGCTTGTACATAGCAAAACAAATTTAATATTTTTCATCATACATTACGCCGGCTCTGATTTTAATGGGTAAAAAATTTTCTCTTGGAACAATAGGGCAAGAGAAGTTTTCATTATATGCACAGTAAGGGTTGTAAGCCTCATTAAAATCTATCATAATTGTATCAGAATTTGGTATTTTTAAATCCAAATATCGGCCACCTATGTAACTCTCAAATCCATTTGTTTTATCCAAAAATGGCAAAAACAAGCTTTTCTCTTTATTTGATAAAGAGGTTTTACTCTGATAAATTTTTAAACGGTATTCATAACCTCTTATTTGAAAAGTTAAAATTCCAAAAATACGTTCCTTGGAAAATCTATTTGTATTGGTTTTCATGTCAAAAAATTCATTCTTTGGTGTTTTTTTCAAAGTTGCTAAAAACATAAAATTAGAATCCAGCGGAAAGAATGGTAGGGATTGAAAAGATTTGAAATCATCAGGTTTCAAAGGAGAGGTTGTCACGTCTTTAAAAAATGCATTTAATTCTTTTTCGAAATCAGATTCATATGTGTGAACAATTTTCTTTTCGTTACAACTAAAAAAAAGTATACCAGTAAGTAAACTAATAATAAATCGAAATTGTAGCATTATGATTCGCAATAATTTAATGTTTGATCAGAAACAACATCTGATAAAATGATTTGAGTTTTAGTTTCTCCGTAAGAAATTAATTCATCAATAAATTCTTCTAAATGAAGTTGATTCTTAAATAAAACTTCCATTACAATATTTTCATTACCTGTAATCCTGTAACAATTTACAACTTCTTTATATGACTTAATTTTATGCAAAAAGGGTTTTAATCGACCCATAAATGCCCTAACAGTTATCAACGCCCTTAGCTGATGACCCAACATAATAGGGCTTAACTTAGTGCGGTATCCAATAATAACTGCTGAATCTTCCATTTTTTTTATGCGCTCAGCCACAGCTGGTGAAGAGATACCTACTTGTTTTGAAATTTTTGTATTTGAAACTCTTGCATTGGACTGCAGCTCAGTTAAGATTTTTAAATGAATTCTGTCTAGTTTCATAATTAAAGTAATTACATTAAAATTATTAAATTATAAAAAAAATAATTTAAATATACTTTAATTAATTAATATAATTAACCTTTTTAGAGCTTTAACTTTGTAAAATACTTAAGTTTTACAATGTACGTCGAGAATTCAGATTTTTACAAAAAAGCTCAGGAAATTAGAACTCTCTCTAAAAAAATATCTGATTATCTCATAAATGACCTCTCAAAGCTGAAAGCAAATGGAGCTGAAAGTCGTAATATTTACTTTTCCGGAGATATAGTTCAACAGTCAACATCGATATACGAAGAGATTTTAAAAGTTAAGAGTACAAAAATTTCTGAAAAAAAACACAGTCATGCTAGGACTCTGCGCTGGTTGACACAACGTCTTCTTCAAAATTGTAACCGTCTTGAACAATGTAGTAGTAATGGTAAGGATTTTATGTTAATTCTAAGAACGGAAATTCACAAATTTAAAAAACTTCAAAAATATTGGTTACTCTCTCTTTAGAATGTATGCTCAAGTAGCTATAACACAATTAATAATTAGAAAGAATTTTTTTCATTTTTTGTTGAATCTCTTTTGCTTTCATTGCTGATTTCTCAGCAAAATCAATTTCTTTTGATGCATATATAATACTTCTGGATGAATTTACTAAAAGTCCAACTTGATCATTAAGGCCATGCTTACAAATCTCTTCTAAGCAACCTCCTTGAGCTCCAATTCCCGGGACTAATAAAAAGTTATTTGGAACTATTTCTCGAACTTTTTTAAAATACTCTGATTTTGTGGCACCTACTACATACATCAAATTGTCTGAATTTAGCCATGTTTTAGATGTTTCCAGAACATGCTCAAACAAATATTCATTATTAATTTCTTTAGTTTGAAAGTCAAACGCACCCTTATTGGAAGTTAGGCTAAGAAGAATAGTATACTTGTTTTTAAATTTTAAAAATGGTTCAATAGAATCAGATCCCATGTATGGGCTTGCTGTTACACTGTCAAAACCCAAATCTTCGAAAAATGCTTTAGCATACATACGACTAGTATTACCAATATCTCCACGTTTAGCGTCAGCAACAGTGAAAATTTCAGAATAATTCTTATTCAAATAGTCTATAGTTAATTTTAATGCCTTCCAACCCTCTTGACCATAAGCTTCATAAAAAGCAATATTTGGTTTGTAAGCGACACACAGATGATTAGTTGCATCAATAATTGCTTTATTGAATTCGAATATAGGTGACGGTTTATTTAAAAGACAGGTTGGGATTTTAGATATATCAACATCTAAACCTATGCATAAAAAAGATTGCTTCTTTCTTATTTCCGATACAATTCTTTCAATTGTCATAAATTTTAAATTAAATCTGAATCAGATTTAAGTTTTTGTGTATTTTCTACAACCATTAGCTCGTCAACTACTTTTTGTATATCTCCATTAATAATATTAGTTAAGTCGTAAAGTGTAAGTCCAATCCGATGATCCGTTACTCTTCCCTGAGGATAATTATAGGTCCTAATTTTAGCACTTCTGTCTCCTGAAGACACCATACTCTTTCTTTTTTCCGAATCAGCAGCTTGTTTTTTTGCTAATTCCATTTCATATAGTCTAGACCGTAAAACTTTAAGTGCTTTTTCAAGATTTTTGTGGGAAGATTTTTGATCTTGACAGCTTACAATCATTCCTGTTGGTTCATGATGAAGTTTTATAGCTGAATAGGTGGTATTAACAGACTGACCTCCAGGTCCAGTAGACGTTGTACGCTCAATTCTTACTTCTGACATATCAAGTTCTAAATCAAATTCTTCAGCTTCTGGTAATACAATTACAGAAGCAGCACTAGTATGTACACGGCCTTGTGTTTCAGTTTGAGGTACTCGCTGTACGCGATGTACACCAGCTTCAAATTTCATTGTGCCATAAACATCTGTACCAGAAACTTCAAATATAATCTCTTTAAAGCCACCAGATGTTCCTTCATTAAAGTTAACCACATCGACCTTCCACCCTTTTGATTCACAGTATTTTGTATACATTCTGTATAAATCACCTGCAAAAATACTTGCCTCGTCCCCACCTGTACCAGCACGAACTTCAACAACAACGTTTTTAGAGTCTTCGGGGTCTTTAGGAACTAAAAGAAGTTTGATTTCCTCCTCTAGCTCTGGCAATTTCTGCTTTGCTTCTTCAAGTTGTGATTTAGCCAATTCAACCATCTCAGTTTCTGATCCATCTGTTATAATTTGTTGAGCTTCATTAATATTAGATATCAAAAGCTTATAAATATCGCCACGTTCTAAAATTCTTTTTAAATCTTTGTATTCCTTATTTATTAAAATATAACGCTTTTGATCAGAAATAATATCTGGTTGGATGATGAGATCACTTACCTCATCAAATCGCTGTTTTATAATTTCAATTTTTTCTAACATGAACAATCGCAGTTATTTGTAAAAATACAATATTTGACACGAATTAGAGATTGGCACTAATAATCAAAAGTACCGTATTCACTTTTAATGGTTAACCTTTTTTCAAGAGAGGACTCAACACGTCCAATAATTTGAGCTTCTACATTAAATTTTGAAGCAATTTCAATAATAGATTCAGCAACTTGTGCAGAAGCATATATTTCTAATCTATGACCGCAATTAAATACTTGATACATTTCTTTCCAATCGGTCTTAGACTGCTTTTGAATCAATTTAAATAGCGGTGGAACCGAAAACATATTGTCCTTAATTATATGAAGTTTATCAATAAAGTGTAAAATTTTCGTTTGTGCACCTCCGCTACAATGCACCATACCGTGGATCGTTTTGGAATTGTATTTTCTTAAAATTTCTTTAACAATTGGAGCATAGGTACGTGTTGGTGAAAGGACCAATTTTCCTGCATCTAAAGTTGTATTTTCAATCGCTTGAGTGAGTTGGATATTTCCTGAATAAACAAGTTCCTCGGGTACAGCAGGATCAAAAGTTTCAGGAAATTTTTGGGCAATTTCTTTATCAAAAATATCGTGCCTTGCAGAAGTTAAACCATTACTTCCCATGCCTCCATTATATTCTTTTTCATAAGTAGCTTTTCCAAAAGAAGACAATCCTACAATCAAATCACCTGCTTTAATATTAGCATTATCAATAACTGCACTGCGCTTCATTCTCGCTGTTACTGTAGAATCTACAATGATGGTTCTAACTAAGTCGCCAACATCAGCTGTTTCCCCCCCTGTAGAATGAATAGTTATTCCATAAGATTTTAGATCTTGAATTAATTCTTCTGTTCCATTAATGATAGTTGAAATAATCTCACCAGGAATTAGATTTTTGTTACGCCCTATTGTTGAGGATAACATAATATTATCTGTAGCACCTACACAAATTAAATCATCAATATTCATTATTAGGGCGTCCTGAGCAATTCCCTTCCAAACAGATAAATCACCAGTTTCTCTCCAATACGCATAAGCCAAAGAACTTTTAGTACCTGCGCCGTCAGCATGCATAATCAAGCAATAATCTGGATCTCCGCAAAGATAATCAGGGACAATCTTACAAAAAGCGCTAGGGAATAACCCCTTACTTATATTTTTAATCGCATTGTGAACTTCGGTTTTGGATGATGAAACACCTCGTTTAGCATATCGTTGGCTAGCCTCTTGACTCATAAAAATTTATATTATTCAAATTTAATAAAGTATTTTTAAGTTGTAAAGAGAAGTTCTCTATATTTAGCCAAGGGCCATAACTCATCATCTATTAATAATTCAAGCTTATCACAACTATATCTAATTTTATCGAACAAGGGTTTGACTTTGTTACAATAGGCTTGTGCTTTTTTTGTAGATTCTTCAATAATATTAGCCTTTTTTCGCTCATCAGTCATATTTGTAACCTCAGAATTAATGGCTTCAATGTATTTTGATATATCCGAAATGAGAATTAACTGTTCACTTGCATATTTATTAAATTCCTTTCCATAAATATCTTTCAATCCGCGAACATTATTTATTAATATATTTTGGTACTTGACAGCTGTGGGAATAATATGGTTTCTGGCAATATCGCCTAGGACTCTACCTTCAATTTGTATTCTATGTATATACTCTTCAAGTTCAATTTCATACCGCGCTTCAATTTCTATTTTATTCATTACATTCAAACACTTGTAAAGTTCTATAGTCTTTGGATCAATTTTCACCTTAAGTGCGTTTGGTGTATTTTTATTATTACTTAATCCTCTTTTTTTAGCTTCTTTTTTCCAAGACTCACCATATCCGTTGCCTTCAAAAAGAATAGCCTTTGATTTTTTGATATATTCTCTTAAAATATTAAATATAGCCTCATCTTTTTTAAGTCCTTTTTTGTCAATAAGTTCATCTGTTTCGGCTTTAAATTCAATAAGCTGTTTAGCTACAATAGAATTTAAAACCGTCATTGGATTTGCACAATTAGCCATAGAACCAACTGCTCTAAATTCAAATTTATTTCCAGTAAAAGCGAATGGAGATGTACGGTTTCGATCAGTATTATCTAATAAAATTTCAGGAATTTTGCCAACCACGTTAAGCTTTAAATCAGTTTTTTCTTCAGGGGATAATTTTCCTTTAGTTACACCCTCAAGCTCGCCTAATACTTTAGTTAATTGTGCACCAATAAAAACAGACATGATTGCAGGTGGTGCTTCGTTAGCACCTAATCGGTGATCATTACTGGCTGACGCTATTGAAGCTCGTAAAAGCTCCTCGTTATCACAAACAGCTTTAATGGTATTGATGAAAAAAGTTAAAAATTGTAAATTACTCATTGGAGTTTTTCCAGGTGCTAAAAGATTAACTCCTTGATCAGTTTTTAAACTCCAGTTATTATGTTTACCAGATCCATTGACGCCTGCAAAGGGTTTTTCATGAAATAATACCTTAAAATGATGACGCTCAGCTACCTTTTTCATTAAATCCATCAGTAAAGAATTATGATCTACAGCTAGATTTGCTTCTTCATATATTGGAGCTAATTCAAACTGGTTAGGAGCCACTTCGTTATGGCGAGTTTTTACAGGAATCCCCAATAAAACAGACTCCATTTCTAAATCACGCATAAAATTCAGAGCTCTAGTTGGAATAGTTCCAAAATAGTGGTCATCCAATTGTTGACCCTTAGCTGAAGAGTGGCCAAGAAGTGTACGGCCAGTTAATTCAATATCAGGTCTGGAAATGGCTAAAGATTTATCTATTAGAAAATATTCTTGTTCCCATCCCAAAGATGCAGAAACTTTTCTGACATTTTTATCAAAATACCTTGCAACTAATGTAGCTGAGCTATCAACAGCATTCAAGGCACGTAATAAAGGAGTTTTATAATCAAGTGCCTCTCCAGTATAAGCAACAAAAACAGTAGGAATACAAAGTGTAGAGCCAAAAATAAAAGCTGGAGATGTTGGGTCCCAAGCTGTATACCCTCTAGCCTCAAAAGTATTACGTATACCACCATTAGGAAAAGATGACGCATCTGGCTCTTGTTGAACCAATTGCTTACCTTCAAATTGCTCGATACCTTGACCGCTATTAGTAATCTCAAAAAAAGCGTCGTGCTTTTCAGCAGTAGAGCCAGTTAGTGGTTGAAACCAATGAGTATAATGTGTAGCGTCTTTTGAGATAGCCCACTCTTTCATCGCTACAGCAATTTGATCAGCTATGTCTCTTTGAATGGTGTGATTTTTATTAATTGTTTCCAGTAATTTTTTATACGTTGTTTTGGCTAAAAAATTTTGCATTTTATGGATATCAAAAACGTTAGATCCATATATAGATGAGCGATTAATATCAACATCATATTTAACGGGTGTTCTATTCATAGATGTTTTAAGTGCATCAAATCTTAAAGTAGACATAATTTTATGATTAAAATATTAAGCTAATTTAAACTTTAAGTGAGTGAAAATTGGTTTCAAACTAATAATTTATTAACAATACTTAGATTAAACCAATTAAAATTTAAGAATTATTTGATTTAACCCCTAAATAAATAGGGTATACATAAAAAATGGGTGCTTGTTAATAAAATAAACCCTAATATAATGAGCTTAATTTACCATATTTATATATTTATAGATATTTTTATTAATCAATTAATTTTTTATTATGGCAAAATCCAAACTTGAATATCTATGGCTTGATGGTTATAAACCAACATCAAACCTTAGAGGAAAAACTAAAATTGTTAATGATTTTAGTGGTAGATTAGAAGACTGTCCGATGTGGGCATTTGATGGAAGTTCAACTAGACAAGCAGAAGGTGGTTCATCAGATTGTTTATTAAAACCTGTTGCTCTATACCCTGATCCAGTGAGAAGAAATGGATGGATTGTCATGAACGAAGTATTAAACCCAGATGGTTCTCCACATGAATCAAACGGGAGAGCAACTATTGATGACAATGACGATGATTTTTGGTTCGGATTTGAGCAAGAATATTTCTTATGGGATACAGATACAAATCTTCCATTAGGTTTCCCAAAAGATCAAACTCCTCAAGGACAATTTTATTGCTCTGTTGGAGGTGCAAACGCATTTGGTAGAGAAATTATGGACAGACATCTTGATATTTGCATTGATGCCGGAATTAATATTGAAGGAACAAATGCTGAAGTAGCAGCAGGCCAATGGGAATTTCAATGTTTTGCTAAGGGAGCTGCAAAAGCGGGCGATGAAATATGGGTAGCAAGATATTTTCTTGAAAGATTAGCTGAAGAATATGCTATAAAAATTGATTACCACCCAAAACCTCTTGGTGCAACTGATTGGAATGGCTCAGGAATGCATGCAAATTTTTCAAATACAACTTTAAGAACTTGTGGTTCGAAAGAAACCTATGAGAAAATTTGTGAATCTTTTAGACCTGTTGTTAAAGAGCACATTGAAGTGTATGGAGCATACAATGATCAAAGATTAACCGGTGACCATGAAACACAGTCCATTCACGAATTTAGTTATGGTGTTTCTGACAGAGGAGCATCAATCAGAATCCCGATTATGACAGTTGAACAAGGATACAAAGGTTGGCTAGAAGATAGACGCCCAGCATCAAACGGGGACCCATACAAAATTGCAGCTCGCATAATAAAAACAGTTAAAACTGCCGACATCTAACAACTAATTAATAACAATTCTATTTTAAGCGGTTGTAAATTGTACAACCGCTTTTTTTATTTTTAATGAACATTGTAAATTCTTAAAAATTATATATCCCAAGAGATATTACTAATAGCTGAAATTGTGAAATTAAGATCATCGTATGACAAAGCATCAGTAATAAACCAGCTTTCAAAAGCGCTAGGAGGAATATAAATTCCCGAATCCAACATTGAGTGAAAAAAGTGCTTGAAACGATTATTGTTAGCATTTGTTGCGGTTTCAAAATCTGTAACTGGAATATTAGAAAAGTGAACAGAAATCATAGAACCAACTCTATTTATAGTATGTTCAATTTTTGAAGTGTTTAATGCTTTGGAAATCCCCTTATGTAAATATTCTGTTTTTTTGGCTAGCCGATTATAAACTCCATCATCAGAATTCAAAGCACTCAAAAGTGTGTAACCAGCTGACATAGCTAAGGGATTTCCGCTGAGGGTACCTGCTTGATAGATAGGGCCATCAGGAGCTAAATAGGACATGATTTCTTCTCTAGAAGCAAAAGCTCCAACAGGCAAACCTCCTCCAATAACTTTACCAAAACAAACTATATCCGCGGAAACATTTGACAATTGTTGTACACCTCCTTTTGCTAGTCTAAAACCTGTCATTACTTCATCAAAAATAAGTAATGCATTGTGCTGATTGCATAAATCTCTAAGTCCTTCTAAAAATCCAGGGTTTGGAGGAATACAACCCATATTACCAGCTACAGGCTCTACAATAACTGCAGCGATTTTATTTTGATTTATTTTAAAAATTTCATTAACTGCCTCTAAATTATTATAAGGAGCCAATAACGTATCCTTTGCAGTACCCTCAGTAACTCCAGGACTACTAGGGCTACCAAAAGTAACAGCACCACTTCCTGCTTGAATTAAAAAAGAATCTGAATGACCATGATAACATCCTTTAAACTTCACGATTTTTTCCTTAGCTGAAAAACCTCTAGCCAATCGAACAGCGCTCATACAAGCTTCAGTTCCAGAGTTCACAAATCTAATTTTATCAATACTTGGCACCATAGAAACAACCAACTCAGCAATTTTTGTTTCAATTTCAGTTGGCATCCCAAAAGATGTTCCTTTTTTTGCTTTTTCAATTAAAGCATCTACTACAGGTTTAAAGGCATGCCCTAAAATCATAGGTCCCCAAGAATTTATAAAATCAATAAATCGATTTCCATCTTCATCATACAAGTAAGCTCCTTGAGCGTTTCTAACAAAAATTGGAGTACCCCCAACAGCTTTAAAGGCTCTAACTGGCGAATTAACTCCACCAGGAATGACAGACTTAGCTTGTTTGAATAATTGACTGCTTCTTTGGTATTTCATAAACATTAATTTGATATAATTATTAGTGTTTGACCTATACTTAATTCATTAGAATTTAATTTATTCACCGATTTTAAATATTCAACTGTCGTATTATAAAACTTTGAAATTGAATATAAGGTATCCCCTTTTTTAACTTTATGGCTTATGTGTTTTTTAGTCATTTGAATATTATTTTTAATCTTTGTATCATAAATATCGTATCGATTTAACTTGTAACGTTCTATAATACTAATAATCTTTTGGGGATATTTGGGGTCTGTAGCATAACCTGCTTTTTTAAGACCTTTAGCCCAAGCTTTATAATCCGTAGACTTATATTTAAATAAATTACTGTAACGCTTTCTATTAATAAGAAATAAAGAATGATCCCGATAAGACTCATTAGGGTCGTTATATTTTCTAAAACACTCCTGAGAAAGATCATCGTCGTGGTAAATTCGTGGGCCAGTCCAGTCATGACACTTAATACCAAAATGATTATTTGCTTCTCTCGCCAAACGACCTTTACCAGAACCAGATTCTAAAATCCCTTGCGCCAGTGTGATACTGGCTGGAATACCATAAAGTTTCATCTCATGAATAGCTTTGGATTTAAAAAAAGTAATGTACTGGTCTGTAGAATTATAATTAGGCTTAGAAATAACAGAAGAGCTATTAGGTATTTTTGATATCGGAATATTAACACTTGAATTAATATTAACTGAGCTACGTACTCTTTTTCTGGCACCACAACTAGAGAAAAAAAACAGCACTAAAAAAAATAATAAAATTCGTTTCATATGATCAAATTTAAATTATTGCTTTTTAAGTATTGATTCATTCCTTCTATTCCTTGTTGACCCCCAGTGTGGATAACTAACACCTTATCTTTATCAGAAATAACCCCTTTGGATATTAAATCAAAAACTCCATACATCATTTTACCAGTATAAATAGGGTCTAAAGCAATATTAAACTCTAATTTAAATTCATTTATAAATTTGATAAGTTCTAAATTCACCTTTGCATAACCACCCATATGATAATCTTGGCATAACTCCCAATTAGACCTTTTCACAAATTTACAAATATCCTGCTTTAAAAAAGTACCTTTTAAGGCCGTAAATCCTATTATTTTTTGATGTGGAAAGCTTGAATTTATAATTCCTGATAAAGTGCCTCCTGTTCCCACACTGCAGCAAACAATATCAAAAATTTTATCTTGATAATCTAAAATCTCTTCGCATCCTTTAATAGCTAATTCATTTGTACCGCCCTCTGGAATAATATAATAATTAGGGTACTTATCCCTTAAATATAAATTAAAAAAATCGTCATGTCTGTTCCTATAATCCTGTCGAGTGACAAAATCAAGATTCATTCCACATTTTCGAGCATATAGTAATGTTGGATTTAATTCAATTTTATTGGAAACCTCTAAACCTCTTATGATTCCAATGGTTGGGAATCCGAAAGCTTTACCCGCTGCTGCAGTTGCTGAAATATGATTGGAATATGCGCCTCCAAATGTTAATATACCTTCAAAATCACCTGATTGAAATCTTTCAAGATTATATTTTAATTTCCTAAACTTATTTCCAGATACTGTATCATGAATTTTATATTCAGGCTTTAAAAAAATTTGGGAGGTTAATTGAATATTTTCAATAGAATTTAATTTTAGCATTAATAAATGATATAATTCTTATGAACGTAAAAATAAAAAACCTCTAGGTATTTAGATCTTATTTATAGATTATTTTATTCTATAAATTACTCTATATTTGTGAAAAATTAAATATCAAACTTAGCTTAATTACACACAATATTAGATGTTAAATAAAGTCTCAACTGTTATAATTTAAACTAAAAATCTAATTACTAAATACACAATTCAAATATTTATTCTCACAACAAACTCTCATGAGTATGCAGATTAAAAGTTTTCAAGAAGAAATAATGGAAGGTATACCAAACAAACTTCCTACATTTAAACCATTCGATGAAAGTTATAACCACGCCCCAAAAAGAAAATCAATCTTAAATAAAAAAGAACAAAAGCTTGCATTGAGAAACGCTCTGCGTTATTTCGACGAGTCATTTCACAAGATATTAATTAAAGAATTTAAAGATGAATTAGATAATTACGGACGGATTTATATGTATCGTTTTCGGCCAAAAAATAAAATCTATGCCCGTTCTATCGATTCATATCCTGCCAATAGTAAACAAGCAGCAGCTGTAATGTTAATGATTCAAAACAATTTAGATGATGCTGTAGCACAACATCCACACGAGCTTATTACATATGGAGGTAATGGAGGAGTTTTTTCTAATTGGGCGCAATATCGCTTAACTATGAAGTATTTGTCAGAAATGAATAATCAGCAAACTTTAGTTATGTCATCTGGGCATCCCATGGGACTATTCCCTTCTCATGAAGATGCACCAAGAGTGGTAGTAACAAATGGAATGATGATTCCAAATTATTCACAACCCGACGATTGGGAAAAATATAATGCTTTGGGTGTAACCCAATTTGGACAGATGACAGCAGGAAGTTATATGTATATTGGTCCTCAAGGTATTGTACATGGTACGACAATCACCATACTAAATGCATTTAGAAAAATNAATAAGAAACCTAGCGGTCATGTATTCTTAACTGCAGGACTAGGTGGTATGAGTGGCGCACAGCCCAAGGCNGGAAATATTGCTGGTTGTATNACAATTTGCGCTGAAGTTAATTCAAAGGCAACACAGATACGTTTTGAACAGGGCTGGGTAGACGAGGTTATTCAAAAAATTGACAAACTTATAGTGCGAGTCAGAGATGCCAAAATAAANAAAGAGGTTGTTTCAATTGCTTATCAAGGGAATGTAATTGAGGTTTGGGAAGCATTTTATGAAGCAAATATTTTTATTGAGTTAGGAAGCGATCAAACATCATTACATAATCCTTGGGCCGGAGGGTACTATCCTTTAGGGCTATCAATGGATGAGGCTAATAAAATGATGCAAATTGAACCTTTAGAATTTAAAAAAAATGTAAAGAAAAGCTTGATTCGGCATGCAGAAATTATTAGAAAACATACTGAAAGAGGGACTTATTTTTTTGATTATGGAAATGCATTTCTTCTCGAAGCTTCTAGAGCAGGCGCTAACATTTTAAAAGAAAATGGTGAAGATTTTATATACCCTAGCTATGTTCAAGATATAATGGGCCCAATGTGTTTTGACTACGGCTTCGGGCCTTTTAGATGGGTTTGTGCAAACGGGTCAAAATCAGATTTAGTCAAGACAGATAACATTGCTTGTAAGGTTTTGGAAAAAATTAAAAAAGATGCTCCAGAGGAGGTTAAACAACAAATGTCAGATAATATAAAATGGATAAAAGAGGCTCAAAAAAATAAGCTCGTAGTTGGTTCACAGGCACGAATTTTATATGCAGATGCAGAAGGGAGAATGAAAATAGCTGAAGCCTTTAATAAAGCAATTGCATCTGGTGAATTAGGACCTATCATTTTAGGTCGAGATCACCATGATGTTTCAGGAACAGATTCCCCCTACAGAGAAACAAGTGATATTTACGATGGTTCTAAATTTACTGCAGATATGGCAATTCATAATGTGATAGGAGACAGCTTTAGAGGAGCAACATGGGTAAGTATTCACAATGGTGGAGGTGTTGGATGGGGTGAGGTCATTAATGGTGGCTTTGGTATGGTTCTTGATGGATCTAGTAAAAGNAGTAAAAAATTAAAATCAATGTTATTTTGGGACGTTAATAATGGCATTGCTAGACGAAACTGGGCAAGAAATAAAGGAGCTATTTTTACTATTAAAAGAGCTATGAAAAATGAGCCTAATTTAAAAGTAACAATTCCAAAATACGTTAGTGAAGAAGTTTTAAAAATTATATAAACTAAAAAATTATTATGAAACAATATTATTATTTATTTCTTACAATTATTCTTTTTTCACTTACATCTTGTAGTTCTGTTCGTGTAGCAGCAGACTACGACAGCTCTGTTAGTTTTGATTCTTATAAAACTTTTGCTTTTTTTAAAGATGGTATAGATAAAGCTAAAATTAGCGACCTAGACAAGAGAAGGATTTTACGTGCAATTGAATCTGAATTAATCTCCAAAGGATTTACTAAGTCTGAAACTCCAGATTTTATTGTTAATATTTTTACAAAAGAAAACCATGAAATCAATATTTACAACCAAAACTATGGTATGTTCGGATGGGGCTGGGGTCCTAATGCCTTGGGTTGGAATCGAACCAATGTGTATAATTCAACTAATGGAATGCTTTTTATCGATTTTATTGATGCCAACAAAAAAGAGCTCATATGGCAAGGCATAGGTGAGGGATACTTAACTTCTCGAGTAAATCGTAAAGAAGAGCGCATCAAAGAATTTGTTGCTTCTGTTCTTGAAAAGTATCCACCAATTGATAAATAATTTATTAAATTTTTACATCTAGAACATCCCTAAGTGAA
Organism: Formosa sp.; assembly: GCA_002698705.1. Lineage (GTDB taxonomy): Bacteria > Bacteroidota > Bacteroidia > Flavobacteriales > Flavobacteriaceae > UBA3537. The sequence continues at coordinate 63,412 of NZZM01000032.1, forward strand.
TTACCTATTAGCATAAAAGCCATNACGACGGACATAATACATAATCCTGGAATTAAAGCCAAATAAGGTTGACCTAAAATAATATCGTTGTAATGAGCCTTTATCATAGCACCCCAGCTTGACATTGGGGGTTGTGCCCCAATCCCCAAAAAACTTAGGCCACTTTCTATCAAAATAGAAGCTGCAAAATTAGCAGCTGAGATGACGATAACAGGCGTCATAATATTTGGAATAATGTGACGAAAAATAATTCTAAAATCTGAAAAACCTAATGCACGAGCTGCTGTTATATATTGTTGTTGCTTAACACTCATTACCTCTCCACGGACCACCCTTGCAACTTCCACCCACATAGTCAATCCAACTGCTATAAAGACTTGCCAAAATCCTTTACCAAGNGCTAGTGTTATAGCTATAACTAATAACAATGTTGGTATTGACCAAGTCACATTAATTAACCACATAATAAAATTATCTACTCTACCTCCAAAATAACCTGCTAAGCTCCCTAAAAATAAACCTAAAAATAAAGAAATTGAAACAGCTATAAATCCAATAAATAATGAAATTCTTGATCCAACCAAAATACGGCTCAAGAAGTCTCTTCCGAATTTATCAGTACCTAAATAAAAAACCTTCTCCTCAATATAAGGTTTTAAGCTTGGTGATAAATCGTCTGAATAATATAAAAAATCTGTTTTTAAAGAGTTGTAAAGGACATATGAAATCTTTTCATTTTCTATAGAGTAACTAAGNATTGGAGTCTCTTTTTCTGGATATTTATTTCCAAAAAAAAGTCTATCCAATATGTTTTGTTTATTTTTTATTGCAATAGGCTGAATAAGCATGTGGACTTTAAACCCAGGAGGTTTGGAATGAATACTCAAATGCATTTGATTTGCGTTCTGAGAGTTATCGGGAGCTATCAAATAGACGAAAAGTGATAAAAAAATAATAATACTTATAAAGCATAAACTTAGTAAACCAAAATATTTTTTTTTAAACTTTTTAAATAATGACGGGATTAGTCCTTGCATGTAAAGTCTTTAGTTCTCTAAAATAGAAATATCATATCCGTTAAAATTCATTATTAGGTCTTTAAGAACATTTAAAGCCTCGTCTATGTAAATATCCTGCTTTAAAGTTTCGTGCCATCTTTCTCTGTTTTTTTTTAAAACGGAATCCTTTTCCATTAATGGCAATTCATAAGGTAAAGACTCAAATAGTGAATTTGAACTATAGTCAGAAAGAGATTCAAAACGTTTTGATTCTTCGTTATTTAGTTTTAATTCATCATCATAAACATCATATTTTAAGCTGTATAAATCTTTTGATCGAACTTTTTTAATCCACTTAGCGTTTTCGTTAATAAGCTTTATTTCAGATTTATTTAATATTCTAGANTGGCTTCGATTAATTATTAATTCGTAATTAATTAGATTTTCAAATATTGAATATTTAGCTGACTGAATTTCGTCCCAGGGTAATGGATTTTCTTGACTATTTTCACCCATATCAATGTAACTATAACGGTCAGGAATGACAACATCACTTTTGACTCCTTCAAGTTGTGTAGAGCCACCATTAATTCTNTAATATTTCTGAGTTGTAAATTTAAATGCTCCCATATCTCCATTCGTATTGTTATGNACCATCTTGTTTAAATCAATTATNTTCTGAACTGTACCTTTTCCATAAGTTTGTTTACTTCCAATTATAATTGCGCGTTTATAATCTTGCATAGCAGCGGCTAGAATTTCAGATGCTGAAGCTGAAAATTCATTTACAAGTATAACTAAAGGTCCATCCCAAATTATACTAGAATCTCGATCACTAAGAATCTTACGNTCGGAACCAGTAGATTGTACTTGAACTATGGGGCCATCTTTTATAAACAAACCACCAATATCAACCACTGTTTTCAAAGAACCTCCACCATTGTTTCTAAGATCTAAAATCAGGCCATCCATGTCTTCACTCTTCAAACGTTGAATTTCTTTTTTTACATCACTAGCAGCATTACGGCTTCTAATATCTTCAAAGTCAATATAAAACTTAGGAAGATTAATCACTCCAAACTTATAGGTCCCTTTTTTGACAATGCTTGTCTTTGCATAAGTTTCCTCTAACTCAATTTCATCTCTTGGAATAACTAAATCGAGGATAACGCCGTCAACACGTTTAAGAGTTAAAATAACATTGGTTCCTTTAGGTCCTTTGATAAGCTTTACTGCATCATCAAGACGCATACCAACAACACTAACAGGTTCATTTTCATCTTCTTGACGTACTTTTAAAATTACATCACCAACTTCTAATTTATTCTGACGCCATGCTGAGCCTCCAGAAATTAGTTCTGTTATGCTAATTTCATTCATTCTCTTTTGAAGTCGTGCTCCAATTCCTTCGTATTTTCCTGACATTGATGTATCAAAACGTTCTTTATCTTGAGCAGCAAAATAGTAAGTATGAGGATCAAAAGACTNGGCAATAGAGTTAATATATATTGAAAGCCAATCATCTCTGCGTAAATCATCTATGTAAACAGCTGATTCTTGTAAGTTTTTTAGAGTTGATGTTCTAGAATCTATTTCCAATTCTTTTTTTGATTTGAAAATAGAATCAGAACCACCCTTATTTGATTTTTCATTAGAAACTAGATCATGATAATTTGAAAGGGTTGTTAGTTTAAGTTGTTTTCTCCAGCGTTCAATCATTTGTTTTTTTGAATTTACAAATACCAAATTTTTTGGCTCAGACTGATATGTTTCTTCAATACTGTAGTCAAATGGTAAACCTAAAAGCTTATTGTATATATCTTTTGATTCTTCTATCCTTTGAATAAGTTTTTCATAGACAATATTAAAAAACTTAAAATCCAGATTTTTAATTTGATCATCTAAATCAATCTCAAACTTAGAAAACCTTTCAATATCAGCTTGATAAAAATAATGCTTATAGGGGTCTATTCTATTTATAAAACGATTATAAACATCTTTAGAAAAATTATCATTAAAATCTTTTGGTTGAAAATGACCTTCTTCCAATAAGTAAGTTACTAATTGCAAAAGTAATTTTTCTTTATCAGGGTTATCGAAAGTCTTAGTTGTAAAGCTGCAAGACGCAAATGATAGAAGAAAAGTAAGGAGAAAAATATTTAAATTACGTTTCATATTTTAAATAGTTCAATGATTTAAAAAATTATTTAAAANTAAAATAATTTGAATGTATTAGTAAAGATGATTTAATAATTTTTTGTTAAAGCTAATAAAAACAGTTCGTAAACTACAAATTACTTATTTTTGTGAGTGTAAACAAGTAAAAATGTCAAAAAGACCACTNATCCTTGTGACTAATGACGATGGTATTTTAGCCCCTGGAATACGAAACCTTATTCATGTAATGAACTCTATTGGAGAAGTCATTGTTGTTGCACCAGACAGTCCTCAAAGTGCAATGGGACATGCCATAACTATAAATAAGACCTTGTTTTGCAAAAAGGAACATATTAACAATGGTCCACAAAAAGAATACAGCACTTCTGGAACACCCGCCGATTGTGTCAAACTGGCCATACATGAACTCTTAGATAGAAAACCAGATTTATGTGTCTCTGGAATCAACCACGGTTCCAACTCCTCTATCAATGTTATCTATTCTGGCACCATGAGCGCCGCCATTGAGGCCGGTATGAGCGGAATTCCCGCCATTGGATTTTCACTCTTAAATTACAATTGGGATGCCGATTTTAGCGCTGCAGAAAGTTACATCAAAACCCTTTGTTTAAAAGTCTTAAAAAAGGGGCTTCAAAAAGGCATTGTTCTCAATGTCAATGTTCCGAACCTTGCTGAAAAAGACATTAAGGGCTTGAAAGTTTGTCGACAAGCCAATGCCAATTGGGTTGAAAAATTTGACAAACGCCAAAGTCCTATGGGCCGCAATTACTATTGGCTCACAGGAGAGTTTATAAATCATGACAAGGGAAAAGACACCGACGAATGGGCCCTTGAAGAAGGTTATATTTCTGTGGTTCCCGTGCAATTTGATTTGACAGCACATCAATACCTCAGCGAACTCAACGATTGGGATTTAAATGGATAAAAAAGAAATTTTAATTGGAAGTTTAGTGGGATTTGCTGCTAATTTTATTGGCCTTGTTTTGGTTGGGTTTCTCATGGCCAAATTTTATGGGCGCAGCGATGGAGTCTATGAGGTTCTCAAAGTCGCAGGCTCTGAAAATTTTATTGGAAAACTCATCAGTTTGGGCGCAATATTAAATTTAATTTGCTTTTTTTTCTTTTTGAGAAAAAATCAAGAGGCAAGAGCTGCTGGTGTTTTGACAGCAACCGTTCTCATTGCGGTTTTTACATTTTTAATCAAACTCTAAAATGAAGTATTACATCATTGTAGGCGAAGCTTCAGGAGATTTACACGGTTCAAATCTCATCAAGGCATTGCGACAAAAAGACAAGGCTGCTGAATTCAGGGCTTGGGGCGGCGATTTGATGGAAGCAGTTGGAGCGACACTTATAAAGCACTATAAAGACTTGGCTTTTATGGGATTTTTAGAAGTGGTTTTAAATCTAAGAACTGTTCTTAAAAATTTGAAATTTTGCAAAAAAGACATTGCCGCTTACCAGCCAGACTGTATAATTTTTATAGATTACCCTGGCTTTAATTTGCGCATTGCCAAATGGGCCAAAATTCAGGGTTTTAAAACCCATTATTATGTCTCACCTCAAATTTGGGCTTGGAAAGAGGACAGAATCGAGCAGATCAAACGCGATATAGATTATATGCATGTGATTTTACCTTTTGAAAAATCTTTTTATGAGGACAAGCACCAAATGCCAGTGTCTTTTGTTGGCCATCCGCTAATTGACGCCATTGCCACCCGCCCAGAACAGAATTTTAAAGCCATGCGTATCCGTTATGGCTTGACAGACCAACCCATTATTGCGCTTTTGCCAGGGAGTCGAAAACAGGAAATTAAAAAAATATTGTCCGTGATGCTATCTGTAGTTGAGGCCTTTCCATCGCATCAGTTTGTAATTGCTGGGGCGCCAAACCAATCTGAGGCCTTTTATAAATCCTATGTAAATAACAAGCGTGTCAAACTTGTGAGCAATCACACCTATGATTTATTGAGTATGGCCGAAGCCGCCTTGGTAACTTCTGGAACGGCCACCTTAGAAACTGCATTGTTTAAAGTCCCGCAAGTAGTTTGTTATAAATCCAGTTGGTTGTCTTATCAAATTGGAAAGCGCTTGGTCAAACTAGATTTTATTTCCTTAGTGAATTTGATCATGACCAAAGAAATAGTTTGTGAGCTCATCCAAAACAATCTCAATACAAAACGATTGACTCAAGAACTCAAAAATATCCTCAGTAGCGCAACAAAACAACGCCTCAAGGCCGATTATGATCGCTTGGAACAGAAATTGGGCGGCTATGGTGCTAGTGAAAAAGTAGCTGGGCTAATTTTTGATTCTTTAGGTCCTAAGGTGTAAAGGTAGGTACAAAAGATTTTTTGTAGTCATTAAAAGCTTCTTGACTGCTAAGCGTTTTATAGAGGTCTTCACCAAAAAGTCTTAGAAAAAGTTCCAATTGCGCAGGAGTTTTATAGCCTGGTATGGGCGCTAAAAACTCACTATTTGCTCCTAAGAATAAGATTGTAGGATATGAACGGATCCCAAAATATTGTGCCAGCTGGTGTTGGCTGTTACGCCGTTTGGCTTTGGCGGGGTCGTAGTTTGGATTGCTGAGTTCTTGGTCTTTAAAATTCACTACGGCATTGCCTTCCGCATTAAATTTAACGGCATAATAATTGGCATTGACATAGGCCGCTAATTTTTTGTTGGAAAAGGTATTTTTGTCCAGCATGCGGCAGGGTCCACACCATACGGTGTACATGTCTATCATAATTTTCTTTTGCACTTTTTTTTGTTTAGCCAATGCTGATTCCATGCTAATCCAATTGATTTCTTGTGCAGAGGCCAGTCCTGTAAAAACGAATATCAATAAAACACTATATAACCTAATCATTAAATCTTAATTTTATGAACCTATTATTGTAATAAATATTTTTCTTGAAGCAGCAGTATTTCTATGTTCACACAAATAAATACCTTGCCAAATTCCCCACTGTGGTACTCCGTCTTTTATCGGAAAACTCACAGAAGCCCCCAAAAGGCTGCTTTTGATATGAGAGGTCATGTCATCAGGGCCTTCCAGAGTGTGTGTGTAATGCGTATCGGCTTCTGAAACCATCTGATTAAAATGGGTTTCAAAATCCATACGCACACTTGGATCTGCATTTTCATTGATAGTTAAACTCGCAGAGGTATGCTTGATAAATACATGCGCAAAACCACTTTTTTTGGGGATTTCATTCAAAACATAGTTCGTAATCAAATGAAATCCTCTTGAAAATTTTGGTAGTTTTATTTCCTTTTGGAAAACCATATTTTATTGCATTTGGTTTTAACGTATACCGTGCATCAGTTTTTTAACAACTGGATGCATAAAGGCTGAAAAGACGCCCAAACCAACCGCTACAGCTGTTAGAATCCAAAAGAAATAACTCAAGCCGTGGGTTTCTGCGATACCCTCTGAAGCTTCTCCAAATACGCCTGCCAATTTCATGCCAATGGCGACAGCGAGTGACCAAATGCTAAACATCATGGCGATCATTCGGCCTGGTACCAATTTACTCACGTAAGACAAGGCGACTGGGGAGACACAAAGCTCACCCATGGTATGGAAAAAGTAAACCAATATCAACCATATCATACTCACTGAAGCCGTTTCTGCGCCGACAGGAATATCCGCTGCCCC
>NZZM01000033.1 GCA_002698705.1 Formosa sp.
TTGTCTGTTGTGTTTAGTATTTTAAGGTGAATGTCTTTTTTATCAGCCAATGTTTTTGGGTTTATTGTTTTAAAAATCATTTCACAATCATTGATCCATCGAACACTGACAGAGTCAACTTGCCCTCTAAAAGATTCAACTTGTAGAGATTCAGTCCGTTTAAAAGTTGAGGTAAACAACACTTCGTTTAAAATAATTTCACTCTCAAAAGTGCCCGTTCTAAAAGCATTGCAGTCCCGCTTTACTTCGTAACAAGAGGTTGCTAAAAAAATAATTAGTAAGATTTTAAATTTCATACAGTAAAGATACAAAAGAGGTCACGGACTTCTTAGTTTTTTTTATTTTCAGTGTACTCACAAAAGGTGCCATCGTTGTAAAACACAACAATGCGCGCTATGGACTTGGTGCTGTTTGAAATCATATTTTTTGAAGGTATTTCGTTTTTAGATTTATTTTCGTCATTTTCAAATATTTTATCACTTTTATATGTAACTGAAGAGTAGGGGTTGAGAGTCATTTCCCCGGATCCGTTTAGCAACCAATACAAATTAACACCTGGCAAGGCGATATTTAATTTTGTAATAAAGTCTAAACTTGGTTTGTTTCTTCCACTAAGAACGTGTGAAATACTGGAGCGTTGTACATTAATTAGTTCTGCAAAAGCCGAGGCAGAAAGGCTATAATGTTCAATAACTTCTTTTAAGCGCTTACCAAATTCAGTCGTATTCATAATAGTTTACATTTGTATATTTAGTTGTTCTTTACAAATGTAATTTTTTTTTTCAGATAAAAAATTTTATAAATTAATTAATTTATAACTTTATATTAATACATTTAAATTCTTGATATACATATATTTAACAATTAAAATAGGAAGGGATTAAATTTTTTAATAAATATCCTTAAAAAATGTACATTTGTAAACTTTAATACACCATAATTGTGTTTACAAATGTAAAAAAGAGATTGATTACTTTTGTAATTGACTCTAGCCAATAAATGCAATTGTATCAAAACATAGATTCAAATTTTTCAAACCTTAAGGTCAAAGACCTTAATGGACGGTATGTTACCAACGTCCATATTTTACCAATTCTGAACAGACTCCCTAATGGTTTTAGTTATGAGATAGCAGGTTATTCTAAACGCAATCAACCAATTTTTGTGGTTAAAGCCGGTAACGGGTCCACTAAAANTTTAATCTGGTCTCAGATGCACGGAAATGAATCTACTTCTACTAAGGCGCTTTTTGATTTTGTATTTAATTTAGAATATTTGGGGATTTCATCCTTTCTAGAGCATTGCTCTTTCTTTATAATTCCGATTCTTAACCCTGATGGTGCACAAGATTACAATAGGTACAATGCGAATGGTGTCGATTTAAATCGAGATGCACAAGCACTTACTCAAAGCGAAAGTCTTGTCTTGAGAGAAGCTTTTAATAACTTTGAGCCTGATTTTTGTTTTAACATGCATGATCAACGCAGTATATATTCTGTTGGTGATACTAAAAATTCAGCAGGCTTGAGTTTTTTGGCACCTGCAGAGGATAAGGNCAGCTCAATTTCATCTAACCGCAAGCAAGCGATGGAGGTTATTTCTAAAATTAACAGCGTATTACAATTATTTATTCCGAATAAAATTTCAAGGTTTGAGGATAGTTTTAATATTAATTGTGTAGGTGATCAGTTTCAATCTTTAGGGGTTCCTACAATCCTTTTTGAGGCTGGACATTTGGTTGACTATTACAAAGAGGATACCCGTAAATATATGCTTATGGCCTTGGTAAGTGCAATCAGTACTATAAGTCAAAAGATTGTACCCAAAGATGTGGTTATTCCCTACTTAAATATTCCTGAGAATAAGCCATTATATTATGATATATTAATTAAAAATGTGTCTATTAAAGATGGTAATCTACAAACTGAGGACATTGGTATTCGTTATGAAGAATTATTAAACAAAGACTTGATTGAATTTAAACCTGTAGTTAAATTTATAGGCGATATGAGCAAATATTATGGACATCGGGTAATTGATGCAAAGGGAGCTAAAGTATTATCTAAAACATTATCANAAATTGAAATTAGTTCAATAATGGACGTAATTATAATTAAAAATGAACAAATAAGCCTTTTAGTTGAAAATAATTCAATGTAAATTGATTTTTATTGATATTTATTCACTAAGTTTGACTTTCATTAAAAAAGTAATATAACCATGGCAAAGTTTAAACTTGACGAAATTGATCATCAAATACTAAATATGCTCATTGATAATACAAGAATACCATTCACAGATATAGCAAAAAAATTATTAATTTCTGCAGGAACAGTTCATGTGAGGGTTAAAAAGATGGAAGATGCTAAAATTATTAAAGGTTCTTCATTAACTCTTGATTATCAAAAACTGGACTACACTTTCATTGCCTATGTAGGAATTTATCTTCAAAATACATCCCAGACTAAATTTGTATTGCAACGAATCAATGAAATCCCCAATGTTACTGTTGCTCATATAACAACAGGAAAATTTAATATTTTTTGTAAGATTAGAGCAAAAAGTACAACGCACGCAAAAGAAATCATATTTAAAATTGATGATATTGAAGGTATTTATAGAACTGAAACCATGATTTCCCTTGAAGAAAGCATTAATGATAAAAAGCGCTTAATGCATTCAATATTTAATGAACTACAATAGCCTGAAACTACTTGTCGTAATAATCAAAAGCTTCGTAAATTAATTTTTCGTCAACAACAACATCTAGACGACATTTTCCTATGGACTCAAGTAATACGAAATTAATACGGCCATGGGTGTTTTTCTTATCATGTTTTAGTAAATTCAAAATAGACTTAATGTTACCTTTCTTAAATTTATACTTTTCATATATTTTAGAAAAAGTGGTTTTAATTTCCTTTAAGTCATTATCAATCAGTCCACACAACTTGAAAGATAAAAAGGCTTCCAAGACCATTCCGATCTCAATAGCTTCACCATGTAATAAAGTTTTAAATGCTTTATTGTTAAGACAATATGACTCAATGGCATGCCCCAGAGTATGACCAAAATTCAAAAACTTTCTTACGTTTATTTCATTTGGATCCTGATTAACAATTGTATTTTTAATTTCCACAGAACGGTAGATTAAAGGAGTTAGATCATCGACTTTAGGCGATTGAAGTTCTTTTAAAGCATTCCAATATAAACGATCTGAAATTAAACCATGTTTTAGCATTTCCGCCATTCCTGAACGTAATTCTTCATCGGGGAGTGTTTCTAAAAATTTTGTATCAATGAGCACCATCTCGGCAAAAGTCATTGTCCCAACTTGATTTTTAGAAAAGTCTAAATCGACACCGGTTTTGCCTCCTATTGAGGCATCAACCATAGCTAAAAGGGATGTTGGTACATTAATAAATTTTATACCTCGTTTAAAAGTGGATGCTACAAAACCACCCAAATCTGTAACGACTCCACCACCAAGATTAACAATCAGTGAATTTCTATCAACTCCAATCCTGGACAAACTTCTCCATACATTTAAACAAGTTGATATTTTTTTATTAATCTCTCCATTTGGAATTTCAATAAGGTTAATATTTTGATCTAAGTCGCTTTTTTTTAAAAAAAGTGGTAAGCATAATTTTTTTGTATTGGAATCTACAATAATTATTGTTTTTGATGGGTTTTTATGATTAATATATGACTTTAGGGCAATGTATGCACTATCGCCAAAATTTATATCGTAAGCTGATGTATGAATTGTTTTCATTTTGTAATCCAAATATAGTATGAAATTTAATAGAAATCTATAATTTTGAAATTAACCTTTTAATGCTTTTATGAAAAGCTCCAACCATTTAATAGATTTTTCAAATACAGAGATTGCATTTAAACTCAAAACAGATTCTGAATTAGAGCGCGCTTATTTTTTATTTAAAATGATCGCTAATGAACCATTAGTTCGTATCGGCACTTTAGCAACTAACTTTGCTTTAAAAACTAATCTTCCTATTGAGGGGCTTATTCGTTCAACAGTATTTGATCATTTTTGCGGTGGAGTAGACACAGAAGATTGTCTTCCAAAAATTAACCGAATTTATAAGAGTGGTGTTTTTAGTATTTTAGATTATTCAGTTGAAGGAAAGCAAGAAGAAAAACAATTTGATTTTGTAGTTGAAAAAACACTAAATCTTATTGATTTTGCNGCAAATAATAAAGCCATACCATTTACAGTATTCAAGCCAAGTGCGGTGGGTCGCCTAAAGATTTATCAAAAAATTAGTAATAACGATCGCTTGAAACCTGATGAATTATCTGAGTGGAATCGTGTTGAAAATCGCTTTCATACAATTTGTAAATATGCAAAAAAAAATAATATTTCAGTCTTGATAGATGCTGAAGAAAGCTGGATACAAGTTGCTGTAGATAAATTAGCTTTGAAACTTATGAAAACCTACAATTCTAAAAAAGTTTTTGTTTATAATACACTACAAGCTTATCGATGGGATCGCTTAGAGTATTTAAAAAAAATACATTTATTGGCCGAAAAGGAGCAATTTAATTTGGGATTTAAGCTAGTACGTGGTGCATATATGGAAAAAGAACGTATACGTGCTAAAGTAAATGGATATGTATCTCCAATTTGTAAAACAAAATCGGAAACAGATGATAGCTTTGACAGCTGCTTACGCTATATTTTAAACAATTTACCACATATAAAGCTGTTTCTGGGTACTCACAATGAAAAAAGTACCACAGAAGCACTAGAAATTATTAATAAATTAGGTCTTTGTAATAATGATGCTCGGATATGGTTTGGTCAACTTTTCGGAATGAGTGACCATATTAGTTTTAACCTTGCTAAAAAAGGTTATAATGTTACGAAGTACTTACCTTTTGGCCCTGTTAAAGATGTCATGCCATACTTAATTCGCAGAGCTGAAGAGAACACATCTGTCACCGGACAGACAACTCGTGAATTAAAACTTATTAAAAAAGAAAAGAAACGAAGAAAATTTTAATTTAGCTTAATTATTTCTTTAACCAAGACTAATTCGTTGCAGTTTTCTATGATTAATTTTATTTCATTTTTTTTTATGGTGTAAATTTTACATCCTTCTAATTGTGGTTGGCTTTCACTAAAAACAACCGAACCATCTTTCAATATGTTATTTACCGTAATTGTATCTAACTTAAGTACTGACATTAAATCAATTACATTTTGAGAAATTTTTATTTTCTTAGAATTAATATTCTTCAACACTCTCGAATTTGGGCCATAGTCACAGCTTGTTTTTTTTCCACTAAAAAAAAACATCAAAAAGATTATTCCTATTGAGAAGCCTCCTAAGTAAAGCCCAATTCGGTGAATGAATTTCATTTAGCTAAAAGATTAAAAGATTTAAATCACTACAATCTAGATCAAACCAATTTGAAACAGATTTATTAGTAATTACTCCGTGATATAGGTAAAGACCATTTTTCAATCCTTTATCCTGTCGGATTGAATTTTCAAGTCCCCCAGCTTCTGCAATTTGAAGCAAGTAAGGGGTAAATATATTACTCAATGAAACTGAGGATGTTCTAGAGTATCGAGCTGGTATATTTGGCACGCAATAATGTATTACACCATATTTTTCAAAAGTAGGATTATCATGTGTAGTTAATTCACTTGTCTCAAAAGAGCCCCCCATATCAATGCTAACGTCAATAATCACAGCCCCAGGTTTCATTAATTCTACCATAGCTTCATTTACAAGTATAGGTGCTCTATCTTTCCCCTTGGTAGCTCCAATTGCAACATCACAGCGCATTAATGCCTTCATTAAATTCTTAGGTTGCATTGTAGAGGTGTACATTCTATTGCCAATATTGTCTTGTAAGGAACGTAACTTTGTAATAGAATTATCAAAAACCTTTATATTTGCACCCAGTCCTAGAGCAGATTTAGCTGCTGATTCTCCAACAATCCCTGCTCCAATAATAACAACTTCAGTTGGAGGAACACCACTTATATTTCCAAACATTAATCCATTTCCTTTATTTGTTATAGACATAATTTCAGATGCAATTAATATTGAAGCTGTTCCTGCAATTTCACTTAATTGTCTAACAGCTGGAAATGTACCATCACTATCTTTTATAAATTCAAATGCAAAAGCTGTTACTTTTTTACTAGAAAGTGCCTCAAAATATTCTTTATTTTGCATTTTTAATTGAAGTGCTGAAATTAGAATGCTTTTAGGAGATATCATATTAATTTCTGCTAAGGATGGTGGTTCTACTTTTAATATGATTTGACATCCAAAGACTTTTGCAGTATCACTTGTAATCTTAGCTCCAGAATCAGAGTATTCATTGTCATCAAATGCAGCATTTTTACCAGCCCCTTTTTCGATTAATACAGTGTGTCCATTATTTGTTAATGCAGAAACAGCGTCAGGGGTTAAACAGATCCGCTTTTCTTGATGTGACCTCTCCTTAGGTATGCCAATTATCATTGGATTATTATTATTTAATATTTCAATTCGTTCTTCTTTAGGAAGTAATTCTGCTTTAGAAAAAGGAGATATTTGCTTTTGCATAATATTAATATAGGAGTTAAAATTACAATTATTTTTTTTACATCTCTAAATCAGAATCTATCTCCAAAAATTCTAACTCGCGTTTCTGATGTGATATTACAGAGAGATTTATCTTAATTAAATTTTTAGGAAGTAAGACCTGAATTTTATCTGCCCATTCAATAAAATTCCAATTCTCAGAATTTAAATATTCATAAATTCCGATATCTAAGGCTTCATTGTGATTGTTAATACGGTAAAAATCAAAATGATAAACAATACCATTTCGTACTTTATATTCGTTTACGATGGAAAATGTTGGACTTGAAATTTTATCATATGTTCCTAACTCATTTACAATCGCCCTAATTAGTGTTGTTTTACCACTTCCGACCTGTCCATTAAAAATAACAACTTTATTTTTAAATTTTTTCAAAAGTCTTTTGGCAACATGATCTATTTCATCTAAAGTATAGTTGATTTTCATTTAACTATCGTGGATTTAAAACAATAAAAGGGATAATAATNTCTTCAAGTGATATGCCGCCGTGTTGATATGAATTTTTATAATAACTTACATAATGATTGTAATTATTTGGATATGCAAAAAAGAGATTATTTTTTGCGAAAATAAAAGANCTGTTTATAGAAATAGTAGGAAGTCCTACGGAGCTAGGATTTTTTATTGCAAGTACATCTTTTGAATCATAGCTTAAGCTTCTACCAGTTTTGTAGCGTAGGTTTAGACTTGTGTTTTTATCACCAATTACTTTTGATGGATTTTTAACATTAATTGTTCCATGATCTGTAGTAATTATAAGCTTAAAATTAAGTTCTTTTGCTTGTTTTATTATATCTAGTAATGGGGAGTTATTAAACCAGCTATTTGTTAGTGATCTATATCCACGGTCATCTGAAGCTAGTTCTTTTACAACTTCCATTTCTGTTTTTGAATGTGAAAGCATATCAACAAAATTATAAACTACTACAGTTAAATCGTTCTGAGTTTTAGTTTTAAAAGTTTCTGCTAACTTTTTACCAGATTTTAAGTTTGTTATTTTTATGTACTCATAAATCAAGTTTGAATATCCCAGTCTTAAAAGCTGATTGTCTAAAAATTTATCTTCATATAAATTCTTACCACCTTCGTCGTTATCATTCCTCCAATAATTCGGAAATTTATTTTCCATTTCCATTGGAGTTAAACCAGAAAAAATGGCATTTCTGGAATATTGCGTTNCAGTAGGTAGTATACTGTAATAAAGTGACTCATTTTTTATTTTGTAATATTTATTTACATTTGACTCCATACTTTTCCATTGNTCAAATCTTAAATTATCTACAATTATCAATAATGTAGATTGATCTTTACTTATTTCAGGAGCGATTTTNGTTTCAAATAATTTATGAGATAAAAGNGGAGNTGACTCTCCTTTAAACCATGATGAATAATTTTTTTCTATAAACTTTCCAAATTGGAAATTTGCTTCAAATTTTTGAGCTTCCAAAATCTCAAGCATAGTATTATCTTGAGAATTTTCTAATTCTATTTCCCAATAAATTAATTTTTTATANAAATCAATCCATCCATCTGATGATTTAATGTCGTTCATTTCCATTGAAATTTTTCTAAATTCCTGAAGATAATTTGATGAAGTTTTCTCTGATATCAAGCGACTATTGTCTAGATTTTTCTTTAGACTTAATAAAATTTGATTTGGATTAACGGGTTTAATTAAATAATCTGCTATTTTACTACCAATAGCTTCCTCCATTATATATTCTTCCTCACTTTTTGTTATCATTACAACAGGAATATTTGATTTTATCGTCTTTAACTCAGATAGTGTTTCTAAACCTGAAATGCCAGGCATATTTTCATCTAAAAAAACTATATCGAAATTTTGCAATTTAAAAACTTCTATGGCTTCTTTTCCACTTTGACATGGGGTTACTTTATAATTCTTTTGTTCAAGAAATATAATGTGTGATTTCAAAAACGAAATTTCATCATCAATCCATAATATATTGATTTCCCTCATGTGTGTTTGTTATAAGAATTTTAATACACTGATTTTTATTATTTTTACAGAACACTCTATTATTTGTAGCTCAACCACTAAAATAAAATTAAATTCCTTTGAACACTAAAAACAAGCTAAAANTATTTAACGATCCAATTTATGGATTTATTACTATTCCAAATGCATTAATTTTTGATTTAATTGCACATAAATACTTCCAGCGGTTAAGAAGGATTACTCAAATGGGNTTATCTTACTTGGTTTACCCTGGTGCACACCACACTCGTTTTCATCATGCTCTAGGTTCATTACATTTGATGCAAAAAGTTGTACGAATTCTAAANATTAAAGGAGTTTTAATTTCAAAAGAAGAAGAAAATGCNTTATTTATTGCAATTCTGTTNCATGATATTGGTCATGGCCCTTTTAGTCATGCCATTGAGAATAGTCTAATAGAAAATGTNAGTCATGAATTTATATCATTATATTTTATGCAATTTCTTAACAAACGATTTAAAGGTCAATTAGACTTAGCAATTAAAATATTTAAAGGAGTCTATGAAAGGCCATTTTTTCACCAGTTAATTTCAGGCCAATTGGATATGGATAGACTTGACTACCTAAAACGTGATAGTTTTTACACTGGAGTTTCAGAAGGAAATATCAATAGTGAACGCTTGATTTCAATGATGAATGTATATGAGAATCAATTGGTAATTGAAGAAAAAGGGGTTTATTCAATTGAAAAAATTTTAACGTCCCGTCGTTTGATGTACTGGCAAGTTTATTTNCATAAAACTGGTCTTGTTTCAGAAAGAATGATAATAAATATTTTAAAACGTGCTAAGCTGCTTTCCAAAAAAGGAGAAATATTAAATATTAGCTCTTCTTTTAATTTTTTTNTAATATCAGATGTAAATATTTCAAATTTTTCTGATTCTATCTTAGATAAATTCTCAGATCTTGACGATTATGATTTTGTATCTGCATTAAAATTATGGCAAAATCACCCAGATTTTATTTTAAGCAACCTTTCTAAAAGATTATTAAACCGAAACCTACTTAAGATTAAATTTGTAGATGAATCAGAAATAATATCTGAGATTAGAGTTATTCAGAAAAAATGGTTATCGAAATATGGTGGAGACGTTGATGTTATGTCTTACTTTGTTTTTAGTGGTAGTGTCGAAAATATAGGATATGATCCTATGACTGATCCTGTTCTTGTTCTTCATAAAAATGGAAATACATCTTCACTAAATGAATCTTCTAATTTATTAAATATTGAGGGGCTTTCTAAAGTAGTAACTAGGCACTATGTTTGCTACCCAAAAGATTTGCTATGATATTTTTTTATATTTTTGTGCACAGATGAAATTCACGGTAGGTCAAATATCAAAATTACTTAATGGTAAAGTTATAGGTGATATAAATATAGAGGTTAATAAGTTATCTAAAATCGAAGATGGGACAAAAGGCTCATTGTCTTTTCTTTCTAACCCTAAATATACCCCATTTATTTACTCAACAGAAGCTTCCGTCATAATTGTAAATAATGATTTTAAAGCTGAAAAAAAATTAAATAAAACTCTTATTAAAGTTGATAATGCTTATTCAGCATTTTCAAAATTATTAACTCACTTTAATTCCATTAAAACTAATAAATCTGGATTACAATCACCAGTGTATATTTCTGATTCTGCATCTTATGGATCTAATGTTTATATAGGAGCTTTTGTGCATATTGGTGAAAATGTAATTATTGGTGACAATGTTAAAATCTTCCCTAATACTTTTATTGGTGATAATGTACAAATTGGGCATGACTGCTCAATTTTTTCTGGAGTAAAAATATATTCAGAATGTATCATTGGAAATCATTGCAACTTAGATGCAAATGTTGTAATTGGNGCTGACGGCTTTGGATTTGTTCCTGATAAAAATGGTATATACTCCAAAGTCCCTCAAATTGGCAATGTTGTTATTGAAGATTATGTAGATGTTGGTGCTTGTACTACTATAGATAGAGCTACATTAGGATCAACTTACATTAAAAAGGGGGTGAAGCTAGATAATCAAATTCAAATAGCTCATAATGTACAAATTGGTGAGAATACTGTTATTGCTGCCCAAACCGGAATAGCAGGTTCTACAAAAATTGGTAAAAATTGTCAAATTGGAGGGCAAGTTGGAATTACTGGACATATTTCAATTGGGAATAATGTAAAGATACAGGCAAAGTCGGGAATAACTAAAAATGTTCCAGATGGTTCTTTACTGCAAGGGATTCCAGCTTTTGGATATAATGATTATTACAAGTCATATGTTCATTTTAAAAACTTACCAAAACTAGCTAAGAATATTCGTAACCTTGAAAAAAATAGTAAAAAATGATTACAAAAAGCCAATCGAATCAAACTACAATATTAAAGCCAGTAACTTTGAGTGGAGTAGGTCTACACACAGGAAAAGATGTTGTNGTTAAATTTATTCCAGCACAAGCAAATTACGGATACGCTTTTAAAAGGGTTGACCTTGAAGGTGAGCCATTAATTAAAGCTGAAGCTAAATTAGTTACAAATACACAACGTGGTACATGTCTTGAGAAAAATGGTGTTATTATCCAAACTTGTGAACATGTTCTTGCAGCTCTTGTTGGATTAGAAATTGATAATATAATTATCGAGCTTAATAGCTCTGAGCCTCCAATAATGGATGGTTCTTCAAAGTTTTTCGTAAGAGCTTTAGAAGAAGCTGGTATTAAAGAACTTGACTCTTTTAGGGAAGTCTTTGTAATAAAAGAAGTTATTTCTTATTTTGATGAAAAAACGGGTAGTGATATTACAATAATTCCCTCAGATGAATATCAGGTCACTACCATGGTTGATTTTGGTACTAAAATCTTAGGTACACAAAATGCTAATCTTAAAAAATTATCTGATTTTAAAAATCATATTTCAAATTCTAGGACATTTAGTTTTTTACATGAATTAGAAATGCTTCTCGACGAAGGATTAATAAAAGGAGGTGACCTCAATAATGCAATTGTATACGTTGACAAGCCTATTTCAGAAAAAACTACTGAAAAATTAAAAATCGCTTTCAATAAAGAATCAATTTCTGTTCAACCAAATGGAATTTTAGATAATCTAACATTACACTTTCCAAATGAGGCTGCTCGNCATAAGCTATTAGACGTAATTGGTGATTTAGCACTAATTGGTACTAGGATTCAAGGTAAGGTTATCGCAAATAAACCTGGACATTTTGTTAATACTCAATTTGCAAAAAAAATGGCTAATATNATCAAAACAGAGCGTCGTAATAACATGCCAGATATTGATTTAAATCAACCGCCTGTGATGGATGTAAACGCTATAATGGAAATGCTTCCACACAGACCACCTTTTTTGATGATAGACAAGGTTTATAAATTATCTCCTAATCATGTCATTGGCTCTAAAAATGTAACCATGAATGAGTCTTTTTTTCAAGGACATTTTCCCGGAACACCAGTTATGCCAGGGGTTTTAATTGTTGAAGCTATGGCACAAACAGGTGGGATTTTAGTATTAAATACAGTTCCTGATCCTGAAAACTATCTGACTTTTTTCATGAAAATTGATAAGGTTAAGTTTAAACACAAAGTTGTCCCGGGTGATACACTAATTTTTAGCTGTTCATTGATAACTCCAATCAGAAGAGGAATTTGTCACATGCAAGGTTTCACATATGCAAATGGAAAGTTATGTGCAGAAGCGGAATTAATGGCTCAAATATCAAAAGTTAAATAAAATTAAAGGAAATGAATCAACCACTTGCTTATGTACATCCAGGNGCTAAAATCGCTAAAAATGTAGTTATAGAACCATTTACAACTATTAATAATAATGTCGTTATCGGGGAGGGAACCTGGATTGGTTCTAATGTTACTATTATGGAGGGTGCAAGGATTGGTAAAAACTGTAATATTTTTCCAGGATCTGTCATCTCTGCAATCCCTCAAGATTTAAAGTATAACGATGAAGATACCACTGTTCATATTGGAAACAATGTAACAATACGTGAATGTGTAACCATAAACAAAGGAACTACTGACAGGATGAAAACAGTAATTGGTGACAATTGCTTAATTATGGCTTATTGCCATATTGCACATGATTGCTTTGTTGGTAAAAATTGTATTTTTTCTAATAACAGTACTCTAGCTGGACATATCAATATAGGTGATTATGTTGTTTTAGCAGGAATGACTGCTGTTCACCAGTTTTGCTCGATTGGTAATCATGCATTTGTTTCAGGTGGTTCTTTAGTTCGTAAGGATGTCCCACCTTATGTGAAAGCAGCACGTGAACCACTATCTTATGTCGGTATTAATTCTGTTGGCTTGAGACGGAGGGGTTATACTACAGAAAAAATAAAAGAAATTCAAGGAATCTATAGGTTTTTATATCAAAAAAATTATAATAACTCTCAGGCAGCGTCAATAATTGAAGCAGAAATGGAGGCTACTCCTGAAAGAGATGAAATTTTACAATTCATTAAAAATTCTCATCGAGGAATAATGAAGGGTTACTTTAAATCAAACTAAAATTATGGCAAACACCTCTGACATTAGAAATGGTTTATGTATTAAATTTAATCACGATATTTTTAAAATTATTGAATTTTTACATGTGAAACCAGGAAAGGGACCAGCATTTGTACGTACAAAATTAAAAAGTGTAACCACGGGTAAGGTTATTGACAATACTTTTTCAGCCGGACACAAAATTGAAGATGTTCGTGTCGAAACTCATAAATTTCAATTTTTATATCCTGAGGCTGATCAATTCCATTTCATGAACACTGAGGATTATAATCAAATTACGATTAATAAATCTACAATTGATAATCCTGAACTTTTAAAAGAAGGTCAAATTGTAACTNTAATTATAAATTCAGAAGACGAGATGCCACTTTCTGTTGAAATGCCAGTAAATGTTGTTTTGGAGGTTACATCGACTGAACCTGGGGTAAAGGGAAATACTGCCACTAATGCAACTAAACCAGCTATCGTTGAAACAGGTGCTTCTATAATGGTACCACTTTTCATAAATGAAGGTGATAAAATTAAGATTGAGACAGCAAAAGGAACTTACAAAGAAAGAGTCAAAGAATAATAGATCATGAAATTTAATACTCCACAGACTCTTAAACAAATTTCTGAAATTTTAAATTGTGATTTTGTTGGAGATGAAAATTTCCCTGTCTCAGGAATGAATGAAATTCATGTCGTAAAAAATGGAGATATAGTATTTGTAGATCATCCAAAATATTATAAAAAAGCTCTTTCTTCTGATGCATCTGTCATTTTGATTAATAATAGAGTAACCTGTCCCGAAGGAAAATCTCTTCTTATTTCAGAAAATCCATTTAATGATTTTAATAAATTGGCTAAGCATTTTAAGCCCTTCGAAATTTCGCACCTAAGTATAGATAAAAATGCCAAAATTGGTAAAGGAACAAAATTACAGCCTAATATTTTTATAGGTCCAAATGTTCAAATTGGAGTAAATTGTTTAATAAATGCAAATGTTACAATTGTTTCAGATACCATAATTGGTAATAATGTCATTATTGGTCCTGGAACCGTAATAGGAGGAGATGCATTTTACTATAAAAAATGTCACGGCGTTCATGAACAACTTTTAACATCTGGGAGAGTTTGCATTGAAGATAATGTTCATATAGGATCTTCATGTACTATCGACAGAGGAGTTACTGGAGATACTACTATAAGATTTGGTTCTAAATTAGATAATCTGATTCAGATTGGTCATGATACAGTCATTGGGAAGAATTGCATTATTGCTTCACAAACTGGGATTGCAGGTTGTTGTGTAATAGAAGATGATGTTACAATATGGGGTCAAGTTGGTACTAATAGTGGAATTAGAATTGGTGCAAAAGCAATTATATTAGGTCAGACAGGTGTTACTAAATCAATTGCTGGAGGTAAAACNTACTTCGGAACACCTGTACAAGAATCACGTTCTAAATTAAAGGAANTAGCTAGTCTAAAACAATTACCAGAATTGATTAAAAAATTTAAAGAAAAGTAGCAATTTTGTATAAAAATTAAGTTCAAAAAATTAAATTTGTTACTTCTAAATTTTTAATCCNATGAGTGTTTTAGTAAATAAAAATTCAAAGATAATTGTTCAAGGTTTCACTGGAAGTGAGGGTACATTTCATGCAGAACAAATGATTTCCTATGGAAGTAATATTGTTGGTGGCGTAACTCCAGGTAAAGGAGGTCAAACACATTTAGGTAGACCTGTTTTTAATACAGTTCAAGAAGCAGTTGATTCTGTNGGAGCAAATACAACTATCATATTTGTTCCACCTGCATTTGCAGCAGATGCAATTATGGAAGCAGCTAATTCAGGGATTGAAGTGATTATTACTATTACGGAAGGAATTCCCATTGCTGATATGGTCAGAGCTTCTAATTATATTAAAAATAAAAATTGCCGGTTAGTAGGTCCTAACTGTCCTGGTGTAATAACTCCAGGTGAAGCTAAAGTAGGTATTATGCCTGGTTTTGTCTTTAAAANAGGGCGTGTGGGTGTAGTCTCAAAATCTGGCACACTAACTTATGAAGCAGCAGATCAAGTTGTNAAGCAAGGTCTGGGTNTCTCCACAGCAATTGGAATTGGTGGTGACCCAATTATAGGAACCACTACTAAAGATGCTTTGAAACTACTTATCAATGATTCAGAAACTGATTGTGTCGTCATGATTGGTGAAATTGGTGGTCAATTAGAAGGAGATGCTGCAAAGTGGTATAAGGAGAACGGTAGTTCTAAGCCAGTCATTGGTTTTATTGCTGGCGAAACAGCACCTGCCGGAAGGACTATGGGTCATGCTGGCGCTATTGTTGGTGGTAGTGATGATACTGCACAAGCGAAAAAACGAATTATGCGCTCATGTGGAATACACGTAGTTGAATCTCCTGCTGAAATTGGAAAAAAAGTTTTTAAAGTTTTAGGCTAAATAAAACGCTCAAATCTTAGGTGTATTGCTAATAATTTTGGAATCCCTATCTTTGATGATAGATAATAATCAATATTTATAAAATGAAGTTACTNGAAGGTAAGACTGCTATTATTACAGGAGCTAGTAGAGGTATAGGTAGTAAAATTGCTACTGTTTTTGCACAACATGGTGCCAATGTTGCTTTTACTTACAGCTCATCTTCCGAAGCGGCTAAAGAATTAGAAAATAATCTTCAAGACTATGGCACAATTATAAAATCTTATCAGAGCAACGCTGCTTCATTTGAATCATCACAAGAGCTTGTTACTAACGTTCTTGAAGATTTTGGACAAATCGATATTTTAGTCAATAATGCTGGAATCACCAAAGATAATTTATTAATGAGAATGGGAGAAGAAGATTTTGATAANGTCATTGAAGTAAATCTAAAATCTGTTTTTAATATGACCAAGTCAGTCCAACGGACTATGCTTAAACAACGCAAAGGATCTATAATCAATATGAGTTCTGTCGTAGGTGTTAAAGGTAATGCAGGTCAAAGTAACTATGCAGCCTCTAAAGCAGGAATTATTGGATTTTCTAAATCAGTTGCTCTAGAGTTAGGTTCTCGTAACATTCGTAGTAATGTTATTGCCCCTGGCTTTATTGAAACAGAAATGACAGCTAAACTTGACCCTTCTACAGTAGATCAGTGGCGTGCAGGGATTCCCCTAAAAAGAGGAGGAACTACAGAAGATGTTGCAAACACATGTCTATTTTTAGCGAGTGATTTATCAGCCTATATTACAGGACAGACAATCCATGTAGACGGCGGAATGCTTACGTAATAACTTCACAAAAATTTATATGACAACATCTACTATATATTATATGGTGATTAGTTTCATATTAGCGCTAATTCTAGCGCTTCTTTATTATAAGCCTTGGCGTTATGCCATCAAGGTTTATTGGCTGTTAACAATTTTTCGAGCATTGTCATTTGCTGCTTTATTTCTACTACTTTTAAATCCAAAGCTCCAAATAAGTTCTACTAATATTGTAAAACCTACGCTTTCAATACTTGCAGATAACACAGAGTCTATTTCATATTTAAATAAAACAGTCTCGATGGTTTCTGCTATAAATTTATTAACATCTAATAAAGGATTAAATCAAAAATTTAACCTTCAGACTTATTCATTCGATACTGACATTAAAATTTTGGATAGTCTTAACTTTAAGTCAAAACAGACAAATATAAATAATAGTCTTAAAGCTGTTAATGAGATTTATAAGAATCAGGTTGCGCCAATAATTTTAATTACTGATGGGAACCAGACAGTTGGTAATTCTTATTTATACAATGATTACGACAATGGGCAATCTATATACCCTATTATTCTTGGTGATACAACAACTTACGTAGATTTAAAAATACAACAAATCAATGTTAATAAATATACTTTTTTAGGTAATACCTTTCCANTTGAAATTTTTGTAAGCTACAATGGTACTCAGCCAGTCAAAACAAATCTAAAAGTCTATTCTGGAAAATCTTTAAAATTCACAAAATCCATTGAATTATCATCAGAAAGTAATTCTCAAACCATAACAACATTTCTTGAAACAAAAAATATCGGATTAAATCGTTACAAAGTTATTGTAGATCCTATCGAAAAAGAAGTAGTAGTGTCGAATAATTTTCTAGAATTTGGAATTGAAGCTATTGATCAAAAACTAAATATTGCCTTGATCTCTGATACTCCACACCCAGATTTGGCTTTTTTTAAAACTGTTTTAAGCACAGATAAAAATTACGAAATTACTCAAATAGAACCTAAAGATTTTCCGCAGCAGGCTAACAAATACAATATTGCAATATTATACCAACCTACAAGTGCGTTTAGTCAAGTTTTTAAATCCATTGAAAAATACAATCTAAATTCCTTTATTATAGCAGGGACTTTTACAGATTGGAACTATCTTAATTCTGCTCAATCTAGCTATATACACGAATATACGGGCCAAAATGAAGATTATCAAAGTCTTATTAATTCTAATTTTGATAATTTTTCTTTAGATTTTATCGATTTTGAGAATTATCCCCCATTAACTTCATCTTTTGGAAATACGAATATTAATNTAGCTCATAATGTATTACTTTACAAATATATAAATGGGGTTAATACCAATCAACCATTATTGTTTACTTATTCAAAAAACAACTTGCGTCAAGTAGTACTATTAGCTGAGAATATTTGGAAATGGCGTATGCACTGTTATCGACAAGAAAAGAGTTTTAAGAAAATAGACAGCTATTTTAAATCTATATTCCAGTATTTAAGCACTCAAAGATTCACTGAACGATTAAGAATCAATCACGAATTAATTTTTGACGGTTCTGTTCCTGTTGCTATTTACGCACAATTCTATGGCGAGAACTTTAAATTAAACAATGACGTAGATTTACAAATTGAGATTGAATCTAGTGATAATACAATTTTTAAATTCCCAATGGTATTGCAGAACAATTCTTATGTTACAAATTTAAAGGGTCTTGAGCCTGGGTCTTATGAATATAGGGTTAAAGTGGTAGATAAGAGATTTGTAAAATCAGGACGTTTTGAAATTCTACCATTTAATATCGAATCTCAATTTATAAACTCAGATTTTACAAAACTTCATCAATTAGCAAAAAAGACAAATGGAAATATATTTTTTGATTCAGAAATAGACTTACTAATAAACGAACTTATTGAAGATGAAGTATTTAAAGACATATTGAAAGTAGAGAAAAAATCTTTACCTTTGATTAACTTTATATACATACTAATGCTGATCATTTTTAGTTTATCATCAGAGTGGTTTATAAGAAAGTATAACGGATTAATTTAAAACCTAAATTTATAAATAATATGAAAAATCTACCTAAAATAGGACTTCCAATTATGATTGCCATTGGTTTGGCATTAATACTAATTACAAAATCTGCCATTACTATTGGTCCTGGTGAAGGTGGTGTATTATTTGAACAGTTTGGAG
The DNA here is from genome assembly GCA_002698705.1 of Formosa sp. Taxonomy (GTDB): domain Bacteria; phylum Bacteroidota; class Bacteroidia; order Flavobacteriales; family Flavobacteriaceae; genus UBA3537. Next base: position 18,659 of record NZZM01000033.1, read on the forward strand.
ATGGTATAAATACTGAAATTACTTATGGAGAAGGATTTCATATTGTCGCTCCTTGGAATTCAATGTATATATTTAAAGTAAGACAACAATCTATTTCTGACGAAATGAATGTACTTTCTGTTAATGGGTTAGAAGTTCGTGTGAACGGCACCATTTGGTATGAGCCAGAATATGAGAATTTAGGAAAATTAATTAAAACTAAGGGTCAAGACTACGTTATGGAGCTTTTAAATCCTGCTGTTAATGCTGCTGCAAGAAGTGTTGTTGGACGCTATACNCCAGAGCAATTGTATTCAAGTAAACGTGATGTTATNGAGCAAGAAATATTGGATGAAGTTGTTAATCTAATGGATGGTCAATTTTTAAATGTCAAACGTGTTCTTGTTGAAGACGTTAAGTTACCTGAAACTATAAAAAACGCTATCGAGGGAAAATTAAAGCAAGAACAACAGTCTTTAGAGTATGAGTTTAGATTAGTAACGGCAGATAAAGAAGCCCAAAAACAACGAATTGAAGCACAGGGTAAAGCAGATGCAAACAGAATCCTCAGTGCTTCTTTAAATGATAAAATATTACAAGATAAGGGTATTGAAGCCACTGTTAAGCTNGCAGAGTCTCCAAATAGCAAAGTGATTGTCATTGGCTCTGGTGATTCAGGAATGCCAATTATTTTAGGTAATCAATAATTAGAAATTTAGTAGAGATTGTTTTATGTTTCAAAAACGATATTACTATCTCGTTAAATTTCAATTTTTAGGTTATCGTTTTCATGGTTGGCAAAAGCAACCCAACCACAAAACTATTCATTTAATGATCGATCGCACTATTAAATATGTGCTCAAAGATCATCGTTTTAAAACATTAGCTGCCAGTAGGACCGATGCTAAAGTGTCGGCAGAAATGGCAGCTTTTGAATTGTTTTTGAAAGATTCACCATTAAAGGATTTAGATCATTTCCTAGCAGAGTTTAATTATAATCTTCCTCAAGATATTCGTGCGCTTTCAATTGACGAAGTTTCCGCAGATTTTAATGTAATTCAAGATTCAAAACACAAAGAGTACCACTATATTTTTTCAGAAGGGGAGAAATGTCATCCTTTTTGTGCACCCATATTGACTACTATAGTCGAACAATTAGATGTAGATTTAATGTCATTGGGAGCCAAATTATTTCAAGGAAAACACAACTTCAAATCTTATTGTTATAAAGCAACAAACAATGGCTTATATGAAAGGACCCTTAAGGTTTGTGAATTGATTGATAATAATATGTACAAGGCCAATTTCTTTCCAAAAAAAAGCTATGTTCTTCGTGTAGTTGGTAAGGGATTTGGGCGTCATCAAATTCGTCTGATGATGGGAGTACTTATTAAATTAGGTAGAGGAGAAGTAGGACTTGATTATATTGAAAATAGCTTAAAAGAAAATTCTGATATTAAAATTGATTTTATTGCCCCAGCTTCAGGTTTAATTCTAAAAAAAATTGAGTACTAGATCTTAAGTAGTTGATCTTCTAGCCTTTTTTTTAACATTGAAAAAATACGTTTATTTATCAAAGNNGTAAACTCATTATAAACTATAAATTCTTCAGAAGTAAAAAGCCCTATTACACTACCCAAAAGTAATTGCCTTAAACTTGAATTTCTTTTAAAATTTTCATCTATTACTTTTCTTTTAACTTCTAATTCAAATGTTTTAAAAAGTTGTTTTTTACTTTTCAGTTGTTTTATAAACAATTGTATAAATAAATCATTTTGAAATTTAAGGATAGGGCGGAGGACCTTATTTTGGAAATCCTCAATAATAAACTCCTTATTTGAGATTTCTGAGTATTTTATTAAAGGGCGACTATTAAGAAGAATATCATCTCTAGAACTTACGCTCATATATTTCAAGATCAAAAGATGAAGAAGCTGCGATTATGTGATCAAATATATCAGCAATAATATATTCATAATTTTGCCAACGTTTATCGTTGCTAAATGCATAAATCTCAATTGGTAATCCATTCTCATTTGGTTCAAGCTGTCTGGTCATAATCATTAAGTCCTTGTTGATAGCCGAGTGTTCTTCAATATAAGATTCAACATACTTTCGAAAAACACCAATATTAGTGAGATTTCTACCATTAATTAATAATGACTTATCAATTATATTTTCTCTATTATAATCACTTATATCTTTAGATTTATTAGAAATATAATCTTTAATCCTTTCAATCTTNGAAAGTACTTTTAAATCTTCTGNATTTAGATAGCGAATACTAGACATNCTAATTTTTAAAGCACGCTTTATACGTCTTCCATTAGATTCAGTCATTCCACGCCAATTTTTGAAAGAATCAGAAATAAGGGCATAGGTCGGAATAGTTGTTATGGTGTGATCAAAATTTCTAACCTTAACTGTGGCAAGGTTAATTTCAATTACATCTCCATCAGCACCATATTTCTGAAAAGTAATCCAATCCCCAATTCTAACCATATCATTTACTGAGACTTGAATACTCGCAACAAATCCTAGAATTGTATCTTTGAATACTAATATTATAACGGCTGATACAGTACCAAGTCCAGCCATAAATTCCCAAAACGATATTCCAGAAACTACAGCAAATATGGCAAAAATTGAAGTTAGCCATATAAATATCATAAGGACCTGGATATAGCTGTCTATAGGTTTATCTTTAAGACGTTCGATTGATTTGAAAAAATCTTTAATTGACCTAAAAACACTACTTAATCCCCAAACAACAAATAAAACACCAATAACAAGAATTAATTTCTCAATTATAATCTGTAAACTTAAGTGCTCATAAAATATATTTGGGATTGTTTTGTAAGCAATTATAAGAGGAAAGATGTGAGCTATATTTCTTGGTACTTTATGATTGACCATAATATCGTCAAAATTCGTTTTTGATCGTTTTGCAATTTTCACAAAAACAACACGAATAATTCTACGAATAATAAAATCTAGTAGAAAGATGATTGAAAGTGTAATAAATAAAAGTGTTAAAATACTAAACCAATCAGCGATTGAAGCTTTTATCCCTGATGAAATAAGAAATTCTTTTAATGTATTTAGGATATATNTCATAAGTGAATTCTTTTAAATATTACCTTTTAAAGGATTTTTTTAATTTGAAATCGACTACAAAGGTACCAAAAGGAATAACAGAAGCGACTATGACATAAAAAAAATTCTTTTTTATCCAATTATTTTTAAATATAAGTACAATTGTCAGTAAAATATAAACCATAAATAGTAACCCATGTGGCATTCCTAATATTTTAACGTACAAAGCCTCACCATAAGCATATTTAATAGGTACTGCTATAAATAGCAATAGAACATATGATATACCTTCAAGTAAAGCAATTATTCTAAAGAAATTTATTAAATCCATTATTCTACACTATGGTACAAAACTAATGAATATTTAAACATAAAACTGTGATCTTTTTAGTTGAAGCTTAAGGNAGTGAAATCGAAATATTTTGGAGGGGATTTAGAGTCGTTTAAATTCAAATGACCCATTAAGAAAAGAAAATATATTGTATTAAATCAACATATTAAATAATGATACTATTGATTAGAAATAGTTTTTTTTCCTGTTGCAAAGTCTTTTGTAATGATAGCTCTATCATACAGAGTTCCTAAAGTTGTGTATGCACTATAAATCAATTTTTCATCTTCTATATTAATAACTTGAAAGAATTGAGTTTGCTCTCCAAATTTATCATTATTATATCCATCAGACTCATAATTTTTAATCTGTTCCCTATCCAATTTGTATTGTTTAGGTCCACTTACGGAAGTGATATATAAAGTTTTAATATTTTCTGATTGACTAATGTTTGATGATTTTACAGGAACATGACCCCTTGCATATGTATGGTCATGGCCGTTGAGAACTAAATCAACACCATACTTATCAAATAATGGTTTCCATATTTTTCTGGCATACTCAAAATCTCTACCCTCAGCTGGTGAAAAGACAGAATGGTGACATGTAACTATTTTCCATTTCGCATTGCTGTTTCTAAACTTTTCTTTAATATACTCAGTTTGCTCTTCTAGGTGTCCTGTAGAATTAAGTACAACTATAAGTATGTCTTGGTACTCAACTGTATAAACAGTTTCATGAAGCTTACTGTCTAAGGTTTGTTCAACTGGCAAATTAAATTGAGGTCTCCATTGGATAGATAGTCTTCTTGGTTCTACTCCTCCATATCCATCCATTCTAATAAATTCATGATTGCCTACAACAGGTATTGCCGTCCATTGACTGTGAATAAACCCACCTGCTTTAAACCATTGAGCCCATTCGCTATCTTTGTGGGCACTATCTACCAAATCNCCAGCATGAATAACAAATGATGCATTTGGAGCAGTTTGATATGCCATTCTAATAACTCTTGACCAGTGATTTAAAATATCATTTTGTGCATCTCCAAAATATACAAATTGAGTAGGATTATAACCAGTATTGGCTGTTTTGAACTGAATCCACTCAGACCAATTTTCTTTAGCACCAACTCTGTATGCATATAATGTATTTGGTTTTAAATTTTCAAATACAACACTATGATAATTTACCATTAAAGATTTATTTGATTTGTAAAGGCCTAAATCAAATTTTTCAGTTGATGCAATGTAAGAAGTGGCNTGATTGGTAAAACTAGAATTTAGGCCAGCTATTGCTATTTGAGCTTCACTTTTATCCACAGATAAATCTGTTCTCCATGTTACAGCTCTTTTGNTAGACGGNTCACCATTAAAAGTTAAAATGATTCGATCTGGATCTTTGCTTGGNATTTCCCAATGGTGTAANCCTTCGTGTTTATGCTCATGAGNATGAGAATCGTTTTGAGCATTTANACTAAAGAAANAGANTAATAAAAAAAGATAAATGTAAGANGATTTNTACATATTTNTTTGAGTAAAAANNTGAATTATAAAATTACTAAAAATTATTCCCTAAAATAAAANTTATTTTANGGAATAATGCCGTGGAGTAGAAGGGAGTNAAGTCGNNCTATTTTGGGTAGAANTTANATAATTATAATTATAAATTTTATTAATATATTTAGAATTGNAAACNATANATTAAAATCTGTCAATAAAACAAGGATAAGTTGAGATCATAAATAGATTTAATTTTTTCAAATAAATAATTACAAATGGGTGTTAATTCGGAGTTTAAAATAAAATATATCAAATTTATATTAACATGCGTCATATCACTCTTAGTAAATATTTCTGTATGTGGTCAAAATGATGTGAACAATGTAATTATTATAATCAGTGATGATTTAAATGATTCAGTTGAGGGAATGGGAGGACACGTACAAGCGCAAACACCAAATATTAATAGACTAATTGATATGGGGGTACAATTTACAAATGCTCATGCCAATGCGCCAATTTGCGGACCGTCCAGAGCTAGTCTTTGGACAGGAATGTATCCCAGTAAAACTGGATATTATGGCCACAATCAACAACAAAATAGATGGCGTAATTTTCCAATGATGACAGATGCGATAACCATTATGGAACATTACAGTAACAATGGATATAAAGTGTATGGAAGCGGTAAAGTCTTTCATAATGGCCATGAAGATAATAGTGTTTTTAATCAACCTTTGGACGGAGGACCATCAAGTTTTGGTCCTTTCCCATGGGATGGTTCTACTATGCATAGTTGGGGAAAACCGCTAGCCTCTGGACATTCCGTTATGCCGCCAAATATTAGAGATAGTAAATGGGGTGGATTCGCTCCTTTAAGTGAGATTCCAACTGTTGGTGATTATACTGGATGGATGAAGGACTGGGAAGAACCTTGGGATTTTCAATATGAAAGCGAAATGGATAGAGAGTTAATGCCCGACGAAATTACATCTATGTGGGTTTCCGAAAAGTTAAATGAAACTCATGACGATCCATTTTTTATTATAGCAGGAATGAACCGTCCTCATACACCAAGATATGCCCCTAAAGAATTCTTTGATATGTTTCCATTAGAAACAATAATCTTACCTCCTTATTTAGAAAACGATTTAAATGATACACCTTCTATTTTATGGGAAAATAATTATCAAAGTTCCGCACTTACGCGATTCCTTGAGGATTCAGCAGAAACGGATATTGGTAGTGAAATTTGGTGGAAGAAGTGGGTGCAATCATATTTGGCCTGTGTTGCCTTTGTAGACCATCAGGTAGGTGTAATTCTAGATAATCTTGAAAACAGCCAGTATGCAGATAACACCATCGTAATATTTACTGCAGATCATGGTTATCATATGGGAGAAAAAAATTTCCTTTCAAAAACAACTATTTGGGAAGAATCTACTCGTGTTCCTCTAGTCGTTTACGCACCAGGAGTTTCAGTCGCAGGTGAAAAAGTGGCTCATCCTGTATCGCTTATTGATATTTATCCTACGCTAATTGATTTATCTGATTTACAAGATAATCCAAATATTGGGGGAAATGGGTACCTTTTGGACGGTTATAGCATTAGACCATTTTTGGAAAACCCAACAAATGGTATATGGGACGGCCCTCCTGTAGCTTTGAATCATCTTCATGGAAATGTCAATCCTGCTAACGATGTACCATCTCCAATAGCTGAAAATCATCATTCTGTGCGCTCAAGTCGTTATCGATACACTCTTACTAGTGACGGTGAAGAAGAATTTTACGACCATTTAGACGATCCAAACGAATGGAATAATTTAGCAGGTACCGATTTAGATGACGCTATAACATCATTGTTAGAATGGCATAGATCAGAAATGTTTGACCTCCTTAATGTTTCTACTTTAAATATTAACGAACTAACAAAATTCAATGAATTTAATCTTTACCAAAGTTATTTGGGTGCATCAAATTGGACTACTCAAATTGAATATACTTTATCTAAAGAAACACAGGTAAAAATAGAGGTTTTTAGCATTAATGGTAAAAAATTATTGAGTCTGATTAATGAATCCAAGCCAGCTGGTAAGCACGATATGAGCTTTAATTTATCTAATTTTTCAAGCGGTTTGTATTTTTGTAAATTTACGACACCAACGTTTTCTAAAACAAAAAAAATGATACTAAGTCATTAATAATCTTTTTCTAGGTTTAAGTTATACATTATTAAATTTCATAGCTAAGAGGGTAGTGAAGTATAACTATTTCCTTATTACAGTATGAATTTAAATTTCTTTGAATTACATATATTATTAATTTGATAGCTTTAATAGACAATATTCAGCATTAATAATCAATTTTACATAATATAAATTATAGTACAAAAATAGTAATTTATTTATTACCGTTTTATAGTACAAATTGATTTGAGTTAAAGTGTTTTATTTTTACAATATCTAAAGAATAACTGAAAATATATAATAGCCTTATACCATCAATTGAAATAAATCAGGTTTGTCATTGATATAATCCCCAAAGAAATTACGAGCTCTTAGTTTGCTTATGAGTGGTTTTAAGTCTTGTTGAGACTTTAATTGTATCCCAACAACGGCCACATCGTTTTCGCGGTTCACCTTTTTAGTGTATTCAAAATGTGTAATGTCATCATTGGGACCCAATATATTAACCACAAATTCACGCAAGGCTCCTGGGCGTTGTGGAAACTTAATTATAAAATAATGCTTTAAATTGGCATACAACAAGGCGCGCTCTTCAATTTCTGGCGTTCTAGTAATATCGTTATTGCTTCCACTAACCAAGCAAACCACAGTTTTACCTTTAATTTCATTTTTAAAATCATCCAATGCAGCCAGGCTCATAACCCCTGCAGGCTCCGCTACAATAGCGTCTTTATTATACATTTCAAGTATTGTTTGACAGATCTTACCCTCGTGTACTGTGGTCATAATGTCTAAATTTCTATTACAAATTTCAAAGGTTAAGTCCCCTACCCGTTTGACTGATGCACCATCTACAAATTTTTCAATTTGGTTTAATTTTATAATCTTTCCATTTTCAATAGACTGTGACATTGATGGGGCTCCTGCAGGCTCAACGCCAATAATTTTTGTTTTTGGAGACAAGGATTTGAAAGCTGTGGAGAGTCCAGAAGCCAATCCGCCCCCACCCACTGGAATAAATATATAATCAATGGGAATTTTAGACTGCTCAATGATTTCCAAACCGACAGTACCCTGTCCCTCAATAACTTTGGGATCATTGAAGGGGTGAACCAGCTGTTTCCCAAATTTTTCGCATTCTTTAATAGCCTCGTGATAAGAATCGTCAAAGGTGTCTCCTACCAAAACCATTTCAATATATTGTTTTCCAAACATTTTGACCTGTTCTACTTTTTGATTCGGAGTTGGAGCAGGCATATAAATCTTACCCTTAATTTTTAATAAATTACATGATAAGGCTACGCCTTGAGCGTGGTTCCCAGCACTCGCACAAACGATACCCTTTTTTATTTCATCAGGGTTTAAAGAAGAAATTTTATTATATGCACCCCTAATTTTATATGAGCGTACTTGTTGTAGATCTTCTCTTTTAAAAAACATTTGACAGTCGTATTTTTCAGAAAAGCGCTGGTGCTTTTCTAAAGGTGAAACTGCTGCAACCCCCTTTAGTTTAAGGGTGGCTGCTTTAATTGCTTCAATAGTTGGAAAATAAATTTCTTTTGTTTGTTTCATCAGTTTGGAGTGTTGCTTAGACCTCTGTTTTAATGACTTTCATATCGGTCATGGCTTGTCTTAGCAAAGCACCAATAGCTTCTATTGGATGATCTTTAATTGATTGATTTACAGATATTAAAGTATTATTATCTACAGCATTTATTTCTGGTTTATACTTAGCTCCAATACACTCTGTAGTAACCGTTTTCATAAAATCAGTTAACAGTGGCTTACAAGCATGGTCAAACAAATAACAGCCGTACTCTGCCGTATCCGAGATTATACGATTCATTTCAAATAATTTTTTTCTTGCAACTGTGTTGGCAATCAGCGGTAATTCATGTAAAGACTCATAATATGCCGATGCTTCAACAATACCAGAGGCAACCATGGTCTCAAAAGCCAGTTCAACTCCTGAACGTACAAATGCAACCATAAGGGTTCCGTGGTCAAAATATTCTTGTTCACTAATATTATCTGAGGTCGCGGCTGTCTTTTCAAAGGCTGTTTCACCAGTTGCAGCACGCCAAGACAACAGATTTATATCATCCTTTTCCCAATCCTCCATCATTGTTTTTGAAAAATGTCCGGACATAATATCATCCATATGCTTTTCAAATAAAGGTTTCATAATGGTTTTGAGGGATTCTGACAATTCAAAAGCTTTGAGTTTTGCTGGATTTGACAAACGGTCCATCATATTGGTAACACCACCATGTTTTAGTGCTTCTGTAATGGTTTCCCACCCATATTGTATCAATTTAGAAGCATAAGCAGGGTTGATTCCCTGAGCCACCATGCTGTCAAATGACAGTATGGATGCTGTTTGTAAAACGCCACACAAGATTGTTTGTTCACCCATCAGGTCACTTTTCACCTCAGCAACAAAAGAAGACTCCAAGACACCTGCTTTGTGCCCACCTGTTGCTACGGCATAGGCTTTTGCTTGCGACCAACCTTTTCCTTCTGGGTCGTTTTCTGGATGAACTGCAATAAGTGTTGGTACTCCAAAACCTCTCAAGTATTCCTCTCTAACCTCACTACCTGGACATTTTGGTGCAACCATGATCACTGTAAGGTCCTTGCGAATTTGTTTGCCTTCCTCTACAATATTGAAGCCATGCGAATAGGAAAGTGTTGCCCCTTGTTTCATGAGCGGCATCACTGCATCCACTACTTTAGAATGTTGTTTATCAGGAGTTAAATTTAAAACTAAGTCGGCTGTGGGAATTAAATCGTTATAATTTCCTACTACAAAACCATTGTCAGAGGCATTTTTAAACGATTGTCTCTGCGTTTTAATGGCTTCATCTCTTAATGCGTAAGAAATATCCAAACCAGAATCTCTCATGTTAAGCCCTTGATTAAGTCCCTGTGCACCACATCCAATGATAACAATTTTTTTGCCTTTTAAAGCGTTTACACCTCCATGGAATTCAGAAGTTTCCATAAATCGGCACTTAGATAATTGTTCTAATTTTTGTCCTAATGAAAGTGTGTTAAAGTAATTTGCCATTTTAAAAGTTTAGTTAGATTTATGTATTAAATGCGTTTAATATATTGCTTATTTTCATCTCGTCTTTGGTTACTGCAATCCGCCCAGAGCGCACGAATTGCATCACTCCAAACACCTTTAACTCTCTGTGAAGCATTTCTATCTCATGCCGTCTACCAGATTTTTCAAGAACAAAAAATTCTCTATTGACAGTGACAATTCTAGCATCGCTGTCCTTGATGATATTTTGTATTTGACGTTCCTCAAAGAGCAAATCGGACTTTATTTTAAACATACATGTCTCAAGATGAATTGTTTCATTATCAGTATGATAAAAGGCTTTAATAACTTCAATTTGCTTTTCAATTTGACCGATTATTTTTTTAACATTGCTCTCGCTCATTTTCACAACAATTGTGAACCTTGAAACACTTTCTATTTCAGATTCTGAAATGTTCATACTATCAATATTTATATGCCTGCGCTGAAAAATAGCTGAAATTCTATTTAGCAGACCAATATTATTTTCGGTGTAAATAGAAATAGTAAATTGTTTAATCAAATCTTTCATAAAAAAATATTTTTTATTCCAACCTTATTTCTGAAACTGATGCCCCTGATGGAATCATTGGAAAAACATTGGCCTCTTTTTCAACACAAACTTCTAAAAAGTAAGCTTCATCGGAAGTCATCATTTCTTTAACAGCGTCAGCTAAATCTTCACGTTTGGTAATTCGTTTAGCCTCAATATGATATCCTTTTGCAATTGTCACAAAATCTGGATTTGTCATTTCAGTTGAGGCATATCTTTTGTCAAAAAATAATTGTTGCCACTGTCTGACCATTCCTAAAAAATCATTGTTGAGAACCACAATTTTAACAGCAGCCTTGGTTTGAAATATAGTTCCAAGTTCTTGTATGGTCATTTGATAACCTCCATCCCCTATTACAGCCACAACTTCGCGTTCAGGGCTGGCCATTTTAGCACCAATCGCTGCTGGCAAAGCAAAGCCCATAGTACCTAAACCACCTGAGGTTATGTTTCCTCTTGACTTGGTAAATTCTGCATACCGACAGGCAATCATTTGATGCTGTCCCACATCAGAAACAATTGCCGCGTTTCCTTTGCTTTGGTTATTTATTTCTTTGATTACTTCCCCCATTGTCAGACCCACTTTTGTAGGGTATAAATCGTCTTTGATTACTTTGTCAAATTCAACTTTAGCTAAATTTTTAAACTTATTCAACCAAAGACTGTGTTTATTTTTATTTAATAAAGGAAGTATCTTATTTAAACTTTGTTTTGAATCACCTAAAACAGGAACGTCAGCTTTTACGTTTTTATTAATTTCTGCTGGGTCAATTTCAAAGTGAATTATTTTAGCCTGAGTAGCGTATTCAGCAAGTTTTCCAGTCACTCGGTCATCAAATCTCATACCTATTGCAATTAACACATCGCATTCATTTGTTAATATATTTGGCGCATAATTTCCATGCATACCAACCATCCCAACATTAAGAGGATGTGCGGTATCAATTGCAGAAACACCCATTATAGTCCATGCTGCCGGAATACCTGTTTTTTCTACTAGATTCTTAAACTCTATTTCAGCATTACCCAAAATAACTCCTTGTCCCCAAACAATTAAAGGTTTCTTGGCAGAATTAATCAACTCAGCTGCTAATTGTAACTGATCATATTGAATATCCGGAACTGGGTTATAACTTCTAACTCCATCACATTTTTTATATGTGAAATCAAAAGATTCAAATTGTGCGTCCTTTGTAATGTCAATCAATACAGGCCCAGGTCTGCCACTGCGTGCGATATAAAATGCTTTGGCCATCACCTCAGGAATTTCTTCAGATCTTGTAATTTGATGGTTCCATTTTGTAACAGGGGTTGAAATCCCTACAATGTCGGTTTCTTGAAAAGCATCACTGCCCAATAAGTGAGAAGGAACTTGACCTGTAATACAAACCATAGGCGTTGAATCAATTTGGGCATCTGCAATGCCTGTAATTAGATTTGTGGCTCCAGGGCCCGAAGTTGCTATGGCAACTCCTACTTTACCTGAGATTCTTGCATAGCCCTGAGCTGCATGAGTAGCCCCTTGTTCATGTCGAGTTAGAACATGATAAATTTCCTTATGGTATTTGTAAAATTCATCATAAACAGGCATAATGGCTCCTCCAGGATATCCATAAATGATATCAATACCTTCAGCAATAAGACATCTTACTACTGCCTCAGCACCAGAAATATTCTCAACAGGGCTATTTAAGTAGTTATTCTTCTGAGTTTTAGTTTTTAATTTCATATTGTCAAATCCTTAAAATTCGTCTGTAACACATCCCTTTGATGCTGAAGAAACCGTTTTTGCGTACTTGTAAAGAATTCCATTGGAAACTTTAAGTTTAGGAGCTCGCCACTGACTTTTTCTTTTAATTAATTCCTTTTTTGTGATTTCAAAATTGATACTATTTGTTTCGGCGTCAATTGTAATAATATCTCCATCTTTTACAAGTGCTATGGCACCGCCTTCTTGAGCTTCAGGAGTAATATGTCCTACAACAAAACCATGTGTGCCACCTGAAAAACGTCCATCAGTAATTAAAGCAACATCCTTACCTAATCCAGCACCCATTATGGCTGCTGTTGGCTTCAACATCTCAGGCATCCCAGGACCGCCCTTAGGGCCTTCATATCTTATAACGACAACATCCCCTTTTTTAACTTTTCCGTCACGTATTCCGTCATTGGCAGCGTATTCACCATCAAAAACTTTTGCTCTACCCTTAAACTTTAATCCTTCTTTTCCTGTAATTTTAGCAACACTCCCTTCTAAAGCTAAATTTCCGTAAAGCATTCTTAAATGTCCAGTAGCTTTTATAGGATATTCTATTGGCTTTATAACATCTTGGTTTGTATGTAAACTTTGAACATTTGAAAGATTTTGAGCTAATGTTTTCCCGGTTACAGTTAAACAATCTCCATGAACTAAATTTTTCTCAAGAAGGTATTTTAGTACAGCTGGAATACCTCCAACCCTATGTACGTCTTCCATTAGATATTTCCCACTCGGTTTTAAATCCGCTAAAAAAGGTGTATCATCACTTATTCTTTGAAAATCTTCAAGATTAAATTGAATCTTAGCAGCTCTTGCTATTGCTAAAAAATGTAATACAGCATTGGTTGAACCACCCAAAACAGTTACTAGTCGTACAGCATTTTCCAAAGATTTTTTTGAAATAATGTCAGAAGGTTTTATATCTTTTTCAAGCAGAATTCGTATTGCTTCTCCTGCTTTAATAGATTCTGCCTTTTTTTCTTCTCCAGTAGCTGGATTTGATGAATTGTAAGGAAGAGTCATGCCTAATGCCTCAATAGCAGATGCCATGGTATTTGCAGTATACATACCGCCACATGCACCTGCACCTGGGCATGCTTTTTCCACAATACTTTGGAATTCCCTCTCTGACATAGTACCTGCTACTTTACTACCCCATGCCTCAAATGCTGAAACAATATCTAATTTTTTTCCATTGTGGCATCCTGAGTCAATGGTTCCTCCATAAACCATTAAACATGGTTTATTAACACGAATCATGGCCATAAGAGCTCCAGGCATGTTTTTATCACAACCAACCACAGTAACAAGTCCATCATAACTCATAGCTTGAACAACAGTCTCCATTGAGTCTGCAATTACGTCTCTTGAGGGTAAAGAAAATCTCATCCCAGGTGTTCCCATGGAAATACCATCACTGACTCCAATTGTATTAAAAATTAAACCAACAATTTGTTTATTTAGAGTACCTTTTTTCACCAACTTAGCAAGTTCATTTAAATGCATGTTACAAGGGTTGCCCTCATAACCAGTACTAGCTATTCCTACAAATGCTTTATTAAAATCATCCTTAGATAAACCAATCGCGTGCAACATGGCTTGAGCAGCAGGTTGGGTTGAATCTTGGGTAATTGTCTTGCTATACTTATTTAATGGCTTCATACAATGAAGATAATAAACGAATTAAATAAAAATATAAATATTTTAATAAATTAAACGATATTTCTCACACAAATTCAGTAGAGTTAATTTGGGGTTAATAAACTAATAACCAATAGAATATAATTTTTAAAATATGATGTTCAAAAATATTATTTCATCTAACTATGCTTACACTTTTAATTTGAAGTTTGAAGGAAGTATTTTTTTTTGAAGACTTTAAAAAACCAATACTTTGTATTTTTGATTTATTAAAATTAGAAAAACTCATTTTATATCCTCTGAAGCGAGGAGTCATTTCATTCATGGGGATCAAGATTGTCTCCCACTTCCCTGAAGTTTTAAAATTTACCACATAAGAATGTCTATCATATTTTGAATTTTTTATCCTAAACTGAAAGCTACTACCATCTCCCTTTACTATTAACTTGATGCTATTTTCAGAGTTAACCTTAATACTTTCCATACTTAACTGAATTGAAGAAAATCCTCCATTATTTTCAATTGACACATCACCCATAAAAACGCCATTTCCGTCAGCATCTAATCTTAACAATCCATTGGACACTCCACCCATAACAGTATCATCTACAACCTGCCAATCTTCTAAATTACTATTAGATTTAAATTCAAATATAGTTTGTGGTTCTTGAAAGTTTAGCATAAGCGAAAAAATTATAAAGTTGTAAATCATATTAATATTTTAATATTATCAAAATTTTGTCTTAAATATGATCTTAATTTTTTCTTATAATCTTCTTTTAGCCATTCTAAAAAATTGTGTGTACTCTTGCTAATACATTTTGAATATCGGTGAATTCTAAAATCTATATCTTCATTTAACAATTTCATGAGAGATAAAGCATCATATACATCTTCACTGTTTTCAATACATATTTTTGCATGTTGCTCAATTGACCTTCTTAAAACGACTTTGGAGGACTCACCATTTCTGATAGATTTTATATAAGTTTTATTTATATCAAAATAAACCTCATCTGACTTTAGAAAAGATTTACGTATTTCTTCTGGCATTTCATATATAAAATTGCTTTCTAAATCTTCATCACTTAAAATCCCATCTAAGTAATGGCTAGGATATTTAAAAATTCGGTGCCAATCTAAATTTGTACTGCCCCATGGCCCAAAACGATGAAAATTGTTTCCTAAATCAACAACATCAAATGATTTTTTATTTTTGAAAATTCTTGATCCTCTACCAATCATTTGATAGTAAAGAGTTAAAGATTTTGTCGCTCTATTCAAAATGATGGCCTCAACACTAGGCTCATCAAACCCCGTAGTTAAAATACTAACAGAAGTTAGAATAGCATTTGGTGTTTCTTTAAACCATTTTAAAATATTTGAACGTTCTTTTTTTGTTGTCGTATTATCTAAGTGTGCTATTGGCATTCCTGCTCTCTTGAAAAGATCATATACGAACAGTGATGTGTTGATTCCATTATTGAAAATTAAAGTTTTTTTGTTGTTACAACGCTCATTATAAGCATCCATTAGCTTTGATAACATCTCATTGTTTGTATATAAATCTTCTGATGACTTGACAGTGTAATCTCCGTTAGCACCAACAACAAGTGAAGTTAAACCAACATTATAAGAAAACATGTTAGCTTCAGCCAAAAAACGATTTTCTATCAAAGATTCAATACTCTCTCCAACAATCAATTCATTATAATTATCGGTCATAGGAAGTTCAATGTTTGAACTCAAAGGAGTTGCAGTAACTCCCAATAAGAAGGAATTATCAAAAAATTTAAAAAGTTTAGTAAATGAGTTATAATGAGCCTCATCAATAATTACTAATCCAATATTAGATATATCTAATTTGTTGTCTTTTAAACGATTGTTAAGAGTTTCAACCATTGCTACAAAACAATCAAAATCTTTTTGGTCATCTAATTTCGCCTTACTATCAATTACTTTATTTCTGACTCCAAATTCACTTAATACAGCAGAGGTTTGTTTACAAAGTTCTATACGATGGGTCAAGACCAATACTTTTTTACTTCTTGTTTTCAAATATTGATTAACAATTTCTGAGAAAATGACTGTTTTCCCACCACCAGTTGGTAATTGATATAATAAGTGATAATCTTCTTTGGCAGACTCAAAACATTTGAAAATCTTTTGAATAGCACCTTTTTGGTATTGGTAAAGTTCTTTACCTTCTTTACGTTCTTCTTTTTCGTAATTTGTTAGAATCATTTTGATATGGAATCAACTTTGCAAAAATAGGACCTTTTTTGAGTTTACAAAGACAAAGAAGTTAATTTTTAATTAAATAATTATTAGATTTTTTCTAATAAATTTATTTTTGCTTGTGAAGTTTTTTTGTGCCTTGATACATGTCATAACGAACAAGGCGAGCTTCTAACTTAGCATTATAAACTTTTATTTTTCTAGATGATTTAAGTCCAACATGCTTTAGTGCTTCTAAATTTGAAGTTATAAACCATGCTGTAGTTCCTGAATATTTATGTTTTAATGTAGTTCCAATATTATTATAAAATTCAATCATATTTAGCTCTAAACGTTCACCGTAGGGCGGATTAAATAACATATGAAGTTTATCCCCTTTACCCTTTTGTGTTTTAAAGAAATTTTCGTTTTTGAGATAAATCATTTCATCTAAATGAGCATTTTTAACATTTTCTAATGCTTTTTGAATTGCACTAGGAGATTTATCAAAACCTATTATTTTGTGGTGAAAATCACGAGTTTTTGAAAGTAACGAATTTTCAATCTTTTCAAACAAATCAACATCCCAGTCTTTCCAACGCTCAAAACCAAATTCATTGCGCATTAAGTTTGGAGGAATATTGCATGCAATCATTGCTGCTTCTATCAAAATAGTACCAGAACCACACATTGGGTCCATAAAGTCGGACTGACCATCCCAACCAGAAAGCATTACCAACCCTGCTGCTAAAACTTCGTTAATTGGGGCAATATTTGTTGCAATTTTGTATCCACGTTTATGTAAAGATTCTCCTGAACTGTCAAGTGCGATAGAACAAAAATTTCGTTCAATATGAACATCAATTTTCAAATCTGGAAAACGCAGATCAATATTAGGTCGCTCACCAGTTTGATCTCTAAAACGATCTACTATTGCATCTTTAGACTTTAATGCTATGTAGTGTGAATGTGTAAACAACCCTCCACTTAGTGTTGCATTTACAGCTAAACTTCCCGCTTTATCTAAATATTTTTCCCAACAAATTTCCTTAATTTTCGTGTATAAATCATTTTCATCTTTAACATGAAATTGTTTTATTGGTTTAAGTATTTTTATAGCTGTTCTTAAACCAAGATTACATTTATACATAAAACCTTTGTCTCCCACAAATCGAACATTCCTAACTCCTTTTTTTATGTTCTGGGCTCCAAGTTGTGAGAGTTCATTTTCCAAGAGTTCTTCAAAACCAAAAAGTGTTTTGGCTATCATTTCAAAATTATCTTCCATAAATTTCTTCGATAAGCTTCAAAAATACAGTATTTTTACCATCACACATTAAATTTTTATGACAATTCAAAAAAAGTGGTTTGAGTCTTGGTTTGATACTCATTATTACCATATACTTTATAGACACAGAGACAATAAAGAAGCACAGAAATTTATAAAGAACCTAGTTCAATTTCTAAAAATAGGTAAGGAACAAAGAATTTTGGATTTAGCGTGTGGCAAGGGTCGTCATGCTGTTTATCTTAATCAACTTGGATTTAATACAACTGGTGTCGATTTATCAAAGAAGAATATAGATGTGGCCAAAAAATATTCAAATTCAAATTTAGATTTCAAAATTCATGACATGCGTCTTCCAATGAAATCAAAATTTGATCTTATATTAAATATGTTTACAAGTTTTGGATATTTTGATTCTCTTGAAGATGACCATAAAGTTTTAAAATCCATAAAAGAAAGTTTAAATGTAAATGGTATTGGAGTTATAGATTTTATGAATGTACCGAATGTTGTTGAAAAATTAATTCCAATAAATCATTATAATATAAAAGGTATTGATTTTAAAATTGAGCGGTTTTTTGATGGTGAATTCATCACAAAAAAAATTCGTGTTAAAGATGGAGGTTCAATTTTTAATTTTAAAGAACGAGTGCGTGCATTTGGTTACGATGATTTTAAATCAATATTGATGAAGAATAATTTAAAAATATTAGACTCTTTTGGTTCATATGACTTAGAACCATATGAAGAAAAAAAATCAACGAGACTTATTTTAATTTTTAATATTGATTGATTTACCAAAGTTGATTTTTAGTTACCGTAAAATTTATTTTTATTTTAGTTTCCATTGGTTTGACAAATTATAAAGATCGAATTCTTTATATGATGGCTGGAAATCTAAAATTCCGTCCTGAAAATGTCGTTGTAGTATATCTTCTATTAAATAATCTTCTTTTGAAACTTCAGGGTTAAAAGGAATTTTTAATGACATTTTAAATAATTTTGCAGTGTTGTTATACCAATAAGCGCGCCAACCACTACGGAGATCCTTGATGAGATCAAAAGCAGTTTCACCTGTTTGACGGTGGATCAATTTAATCAAAATTTGGCCTTCGGTAATCGTAAATTTTTTAAGCTTTTCAGAAAATTCATCCTCCACAAATTTTTGAACCCGTCGGGTGTATTGTTTGCGTTTGCGTTTACTTTTGACGTTTTCAATTCTTTCGTTTAAAGTCTGAAGTCTTTCAGCGGCTAATTTAGCATAGGGATAAACTTTAATCGTCTTGCGTTTTAAGATTAAATAGCGGCGTTGGTCTTCTTTAGATTTAATGCGCAATTTTGGTAAAATAACAACTTCTGATAAATTGATAGCGCTATTGGTGATGGTATCCCCTACAATCATTAAATAAGGCTTTTGAATTGAATCTGTGACAATTGAGGGAATTTGACTCTCAGAGATAAAGAATGTAAATAAAAAAAATAAAGTTGTATGTCTAATCATGTTATATCAGTACTTTTCAAAGTTAAAAAATATGTTGTAATCCTGCTTCTAAAATCGAAGACTTTTGTTATTTTTAACCAAAATATAAACAATGGCCAAAAAGAAAATTTTAAACAAAAAATCACTAAAGTTTTTAGAAGCTTACTTAAACAATGCAGCACCAACTGGTTATGAATGGGAAGGTCAAAAGTTGTGGATGGATTACCTAAATCCTTATGTTGATACTTTTATTACAGACACTTACGGCTCAGCTGTTGGGGTCATTAACCCAAAGGCTAATTTTAAAGTAGTTATTGAAGGACATGCCGATGAAATCTCATGGTATGTCAATTACATTTCAGATGATGGGTTAATTTACGTCATTCGAAATGGCGGGAGTGACCATCAGATAGCACCCAGTAAGGTCGTCAATATCCACACAAAAAAAGGTATTGTAAAAGGCGTATTTGGGTGGCCTGCGATTCATACAAGAAGTATGGCCAAGGAACAGCCCCCAAAGCCTGATAATATTTTTATTGACATTGGTTGTCAATCCAAAAAAGCAGTTGAAAAACTAGGCGTGCATGTGGGCTGTGTGATCACTTACCCAGACGAATTTCATATTTTAAACAAAGACCATTTTGTCTGTCGTGCCTTGGACAACCGCATGGGAGGTTTTATGATAGCAGAAGTTGCACGTTTACTTCACGAAAACAAAAAAGAACTCCCCTTCGGGCTTTATGTCACCAATTCTGTACAAGAAGAAATTGGCTTGCGTGGTGCGCAAATGATTACGCACACCATTCAACCAAATGTTGCCATTGTAACTGATGTTACACACGATACAACCACGCCAATGATCAACAAAAAGAAACAGGGGCATTGTAAAATGGGTGAAGGTCCTGTAATTGCTTATGCGCCTGCAGTACAGCAAAAGTTAAGAGATTTGATTGTAGATACAGCAGAAGCCCATAAAATTCCATTTCAGCGCGCTGCGCTTTCCAGGGCAACAGGGACAGATACTGATGCCTTTGCATACAGCAATGGAGGCGTTGCTTCAGCATTGATCTCATTACCGCTTCGCTATATGCACACAACTGTCGAAATGGTACACAGAGATGATGTTGAAAATGTCATTCGTATGATTTACGAAACGCTTCTTAAAATTAAATCTGGGGAAACCTTTAGTTATTTTGACTAGGATTGCTTGAAATTTTAGACATTTGGAATGAAAATGGCAAACCTACTGGTCAAAGCGCTGACAAAGCGCTTTTGCATCAGAAAGGTTTATTTCACCCCACCGTTCATATTTGGTTCTACACCCCTACTCCAAATATTTTATTACAAAAACGCGCTGCGAACAAACAGACTTTCCCCAATCTATGGGATGTTTCTGTTTCTGGACATGTGGCCTCGGGTGAAACAGTTCTTGAGGGAGCAACGCGAGAAATTGAGGAGGAAATTGGACTTTCAGTTAAGCCCGAAGATTTGGATCTTATTTCAGTTCAAAAGAATGTCAATAAATTCTCAAATGGGATTATAGATGCTGAATTTCAACACGTTTTTTTGTGTGAACTTCTAGTAGCTGTTGAAGCATTAAGGATTCAGAAAGAAGAAGTAGATTCGGTTAGGCTTTTTTCTTTTGGAGAGCTAAAAAAATGTCAAGAGCATAAACATCCTGATTTTTCCATTGTCCCAGCGGACATGGAATATTATACATTCATTATGCAAGCCATTAATGATAAGCTATTGAATTAAAAGAAGTCTTTTTATTGGTAATTTGA
>NZZM01000034.1 GCA_002698705.1 Formosa sp.
AATTTGTAGCATAGGTTTTACCTCCTGTAAAATCTAATTTCAAATCTTGAATTAGCTCTGTATTAATTGCATAATCTAAATTTTCGTTGTGTGATTCAGTATATTGCTGGTTAAATTGATCGAATGTTGTGAGCCAACCATTTTTAGCAGAGATTTGACGTACATCACGCTGGCTACCCATTGTGTAACCAAATGTAGGCTTTAAAGTCCCTATAAAGCCAGGTGTTGGTAAATATCCAGGAAGAAATGAACTATTATTTTCTGAATAATTTAATTGCATCCTATTTATTCCAGTAATTATACCCAAACCGAGGTTTTTTAAATCAAACTTATTTTTTGATTTATTTCTGTTAGTGATGTCCTTGTTTTCGTCTTTTGATCGTGATAGTTGAGCCCTAGAAGAACGCCTGGATTTTGATTTTTTAACACCAAGATATTGATACAATTTTCGCATATCAAAAGAGTTGTTTAGATTATGTTGATTAGAATTTGATATAGAATTTCCAAGATTATAAATTTGGCCATCAACATTCAATTGACTAAAAAGATCAGAGCCCTTATCCCACTGAAAATTCCCTGAATAAGAATAATTAGTATTGATAAAACTTAGTGTTGGTATTTTATTAATTGGCAATTCATAATTAATCCCTAATTGTTGTGTGTGTCGGTTTGGGTCTCCAAAATCAAAAAAACGATCCCATATATCTAAGCTTGGATCTTGGTCTCCATTCAAATCACCATCAATAAAATAATTTCTAACTATATTATTATTAGAAGAGGTGAAGTTTAAACTAAAAGCTTTGGTTATTTGATAATTCAAAGTGTATTGAATATCAAAAGTATAGTCTCTTCTAATTAACTCATCAACAGTTATATTATTGGCGCCTAAATCAGCATCTCTGAATTTTTGACTATTAAATTGTCTTATGAAATCTGAATTAACTGTAAAACTAGATGGTATTAAATTAAAATTAAATTCCTTTAATATTTTCCAATAACGTCCTGTAAAAAGGGAATCATTTTTCTTAAATGGTTCAAAAGTAAGAGGCTCAAAATTATAGCTATAATTTGCACCCAAACGTATATTTTGGTCGAGTGAGCTTTCAATTTCAAAATTACGGTGCTTCATTTCGTTAAATGAATAATTAAATGTCAAATTCTCAACATCATAAACCCTTGGCTTATTATCATTTGTTCTTTGCTTTTTAACTCCAATGAAATTTATGCTATGTCGTTTTGTATAATCCTCAGATTGGCTTAAAATTCTGTCTCTGTCTTCCTCTGAACTAGCAGTATCAAGACGGTTTTTAAGCTTTAAGTCTTTATATTGTTGGTCATATTCAGGAGTGATTAATATTTCACTTTTACCATAATTGAAAGGTATTTGTAATCCCCATTTTTTGGGAAGTAATTGACCTATATTCATGTTAGTGACAAAATCGTATTGCTTTAAATCTTCTCGACTTCTTTCATTTGGGCTCTGATCTATATTACCAAAGCCTGTCGTACTTTGCCTAGCAGTCGCATTAATATTCATAAAATCCGAAATATTAGAGTCCATGCTCATTATAGCTGCCCAACCGCCCTCATTGTCCATATCAGCAATACGAAGTTCATTAAACCATACCTCGGCACAAAGGTCTGAACTTCCAATATTTTTAACCCCAATCATTAAGTTTCGTATATCACCAAAATTTGGATTTCCTTTAATTGCTACTCGCTGTTCGTAAGGGGTTTCTGTTTGAGACGAATTCGTTGTTAATGAGAAAGGAGAAAATTCCGCTACTGGGCTTTCTTGTAAAACACCATCGATAACATTATAAAAAACAGGGTCTTCATTAATTAAAGTCCCTTGATTTATTCCAATTGATTTAATTTTTGCTAATATCTCTAAAGAAATATCTATCTCATTTAACTCGGGCCAAACTTCAGATTCAGAGGCTCCAATAGCCCCTGAAGATTTTCTAAGTGGCAATTCAAGTTGATAATAATTTTGTGTAAAGTCATTTCCCATTCTAATAAAGGCTACCAAATCCCCTTGTTGAAAACTATTAGCTTCACCATCTTCAGCGTGAATAAACATTTTAACTTTTTTATACTGACGCATGTCGACATTAATATTTTTAAAAACTGCTCTTGCATCTTGTTGTTCTAAATCACAAACATCAACAACAAGAGATTGTTCATTTTGACGCACAATGGTATTATTATTATTTAATTGTTCTCGTTGAACATTTGGGGGAGATATATAACTACCGTCATTTTCTTGTATTCCTACAATGCCTACGCTAAAGGCCGTTGGTTCTAATAAAGTCGCCGCGTTCGAATCTCCATCTAAAGACTGCTGAAAGCGCCTCCAGTCACTTCGAACTAAATCAAAAGTACCAAACCTAAATATAGTTTTCTCACTAAAGTCCTTTAAGTATAATCTTGTAAATCGAATAGATCTAAAATCTGATATCCCTCCAATTGCACTTGTATATGAGTTAAGAGGAATTCTAAATTGATACCAATTAATTACACCTGACGAAGAGCCGTTGGGAAGGGTTATATTAGTTAATGATTTGCGATCAACAATATAAGGATTATTAGTATTGTTCAAAGAAGATGTATTAATATCAATCTCGTATTCAAAGTAACTATCAATAGTATTCATTGTATTATCTCTATTGATATCTTCAACATCAGGCTGAGTAGTAGAGCCACGATTAGTATCAGTAAATACATCAGGTGAATTACCTTCTACTCCATTATAATACTTGTACCTGTCAAAAATATCCCCATTTGTATTTAAGTAATACGTATAGTTGTCGTTAGCAGGGTCAGCTAAATTCGAGAAGCTAGAAAATCTAGAATCTCCTGGATTTGCCTCCTCAGCGTCATCATAGCCATCAAGTCCGACATCTTGATTATTCCTTTCTAGTCCTTGAGACGAAAATGCATAAATTAAAGATTGGTTCTGAGGAGTTACTGTACCCCAACTAGTTTGTGGAAGAATGCTGATATCCCCATCATCAGGCAAACCATTTTCATACTGTTTTTTACCATCTTTAATAACATCTTCGGAAATATTTCCAAGATTTAAAATAAGTTTACCTCCTGAGTTTGATGGGTTGTCCAAAAAGGGATCCATTAACCAAAATTCAATATATTCAACATTAGATTGTTCAAAGTCAGTGGAGGTAAGCTGCCTTGAAATTCCAGCCCAACTATCCTGAGGATTATCTAAGAAACCGCTTTCGGCACCAAATTGATAATTATATGGCCCTCTTTCATTAGGCCTATAAACCAAATCTAATGAGTTGACTACTGTATATTGACCAGTTACTAAGTCAATTTCAGGAAATAATTCATCAATAAAAATCCTTCGCGTATATAGGTTGGAAACATCATCGTCTGTGATATCACCTGGACGTTGTGCACTATAAAATATTGGGTCTACAGTATACCAATTCAATAATGCTCTATTAAAACCATTTTGGTAACCATTGTCATCCTCGTTTCCTTGTGCATAAACACGTCCTAATTCCTTTGGTCTACTAGACAAAAACCAAGATTGAGGGGATAATAAACTAATACCATTTTGAGTACCCTCAAAATCATCAATGTATGAAGTTACCTCATCATTAAAATCAGTCCCTTTAGGTGCTCCCGGTTTCAAATATGCAAATTCACCTCTGAGAGATATGTTTGACTCCACATCGCTATCAATATTAGGCAATTTATTGGCCATTCGTGTCAAAAAGGGAACTTCAGTTGAATAGTTCCCATTTAAACCAAAAATAGTATTATTTATAGGTTCAGTCCCGTAATTCGCTTTTTGCGTGATTGGCCTCTCATTTAAATTAAGTAATGTCCCCCCAATGACAAAATTTTTATTGAACTGGTGCTCCACATTTATTCCTGAAAATCGTTTTGTTTGCTGACCGAAAACTGCGTTATTTTCAACAGAAACTTGAATTGGTGTATTTGAAGCTTCTAAGGAAGGATCTAAAATTTGAACAGTCCCTATTTGATAATTAACAGTGTAATCAACTCCTTCTACAAGTACTCTCCCGCCAGCTGTAACTCTGACTGATCCTCTAGGAACATTGTAAGCTCCTAAAGGAATTCCTGAACCACTAGTTGATTTAAAGCTTCCACGAATTTGAAATTTGTTTTTTTCTCCATCTTGAAGTGCTGCTGTTTTAGTGCTTTTGTACATAGATTTATATACATATTTAGCTTGATTTGAATTGTATTCNCCGGGGATTGTTTCGTCCCCTAGATAATCTTCAGAAAGTTCTAATCTAAGTTTTTCGAATAAATAGTTCCCAAATGGCTCCACCTTGGTGAAAATTATTTTACCATTTTGTGGAATAACAGTTATGTTAGGAACAAAATCAAAAAAACCGTCTCCTTTGTTTTGAGGATCATTATTATAATTTAATCGATCAAAGTTAAATAAGCGAATCAGGGGAGTATCATTTATTGGGTCTGCATTTCCTAAAGGANTTGGAAAAGGAGTTCCAGAAACAGGTGTAATATAATTTAAAGAAGAGGTTTCATTATAAAAAATATTTAATTTAAAATCTTCTACTGAGAGTTGATATGCACCAGTGTTATAAATATTTTTCATCATCAGGTCCCAGATAGGTTGTTCGACACTTGTAACAGCACTTTTTAACATTTTCAACACCAAGCTTTGGTTGTTTACAATCTGATTTCCAGTACTTAAGTCTGTATTTACATCAGTTGCATTTAAGCCATCGTTTGCAAATTCACCAACTTGAAATACTTGACCTCCAACTGTATATTGATATGCCACAGCCAAAACCTCGTCGTTTTGAAGACGTTGATTTAAAGAAATGTAACCCAATTGTGTGTTAATTGTATAGCCATTCCCTTGAATTAATTTTTGAGCATTTTCTAATTTACCATAATCAAAACCTTCATTGACCCCAGAAACTAAAAATCCTGACTGAACAGTAGCTATGTCTCTAACAGCATCCGTTAGTTGAGAGCCTACTCCACCAATATTCAAAGGATCGAAAGCATTATTTGAATTGTCGGGATATGCGTCTTGACTAACATTGACAAATCCAATAGGAGGAGAAGTTAAACCAATCCTTGATGATTCACCAAGATCCTGGATTGCAACAATATTCCGAATATTTTGAGTCTGGTTTGTACGATTTGTAATCCAAACTTCGATTCTTGTAATTTGAACCTGAGAATTAATAAAAGGGTAATTTTCTAAAGCCTCGTCGTATCGGTCTCTAAAATAATGCCCCAAAAAAAAGTGTCTGTTTTCATCGTAATCTAATCCAAAAAAATCAAATTCTTGAAGCGTACCTCCTCCCTGAGAAACTACATTTCTTGTTTCAGACCTTTGTTCGGAAAAAACTCCTGTAATTCGAGTTTTCCCAAATTGTAATTCAGCCTTAACCCCAAATAAGGACTGTGCGCCGTTTATAAGTGAACTATTCAATGGCATATTAATATTACCTATCTCTAACTTTTGAAGAATATTGTCCTCTCCTCCGTCAACAGTAGGATCAAAATCTAGCTTAAAAACATTTTGAAAATCAAAAGTAGATTGAGTGTCATAATTCAAAGTTGCTGTAAGCCTTGTTCCTACCTTTCCCATTAGACTTAAACTTATGCGTTGGTCAAAGTCAAAAGTAAAATTACTTTGGTTTCTTGGTGATAATGAAGGATTTTCTTGTTTAGTATACATAACCCCTAAATCCATCTCGACTGAGCCTTGGGGTACAATTGAAATAACATTACTTCCGAAAATAGTTTCAAAAAATTTACTATTTATATACAGGTCAGGAATTAAGTTTTTTGCTTCAATTTCGTCCCCATTCTTTAGGCCTGCATAGGCTTCAATTTTTTCTTTATAATAGCTTTTGATATTTTCTTTTTGTATTAACTCTTCAAATTCTTTAGGTGTCAAAATAATAGGAAAATTAATATCAAATTCACCTATTTTTGACGTGTAGTAATAACGATTTGTTATTGGATCATATGAATACAGGTTGACAATTGTGCTAATATCTGGAACATTAATATTGTTAAAAGAAAAAGTAGTTGATGTAGAATCCCTAATAACTGGGGATTGTTGTGCCCAAAGAGAGGTTCCAAAACATAAAACCAAAGTTAGGATGTAGAGGATGTATAAGGATATTTTAGTGTTGAGTATTTTCAATACTTAAAGATTTTTTAGAGCTTCCTTAATAATCAGCTCTGCGGAAGCCTCTGGGGTCTTACTTAATATTTGAACAACGATACGTTCGCTTTGTTTTTTAGAAAAACCCAATACCTCCAATGCAGATAACGCTTCATCTTTATTAGTATTGTTTGAAACAGAAATACTTTCGTCAATATCATATAATTTTAAAATCTTGTCTTTGAGATCAATGATTACACGCTGGGCAGTTTTTAAACCAATACCCTTTACGGACTGAATCAATCTAATATCCTCAGCCGCAATGCCTTCTCTTACTTGTTTGGGGGTCAAGGAAGAGAGCATAGTTCTTGCTGTATTGGCTCCAATCCCGCTTACTGAAATTAACAACCTAAAAATTTCCCTTTCAATTTGAGATACAAAACCATATAACTGATGAGAATCTTCTTTTACCTGAAAATGTGTAAGAAGTTTTATTGATTCATTGTCTGTCAATTGAGAAAAAGTGTGTAATGAAATATGAATAAAATATCCGATTCCGTTACAGTCAATAACGACGGCTGTTGGAGACTTTTGAATCAACCTGCCTCTAATTTGAGTAATCATCTTTTAAATATTTAGGATGTCAAATGTACTAAAATTATCATATTTAATGAGATCAAAATCAAGGGTCTATTTTTTATTCCTTTTCTTTTTGTTGAGCATCAATTACTGCTACAGCAGTCATATTAACAATTTCATCAACACTAGCTCCAAACTGAATAATATGAACAGGTTTTTTAAGACCCATCATAATTGGCCCAATTGATTCCGCATTATTTAGTTCTTTTAATAATTTGTATGTAATATTAGCCGATTCTAAATTTGGAAAAATTAAAGCATTTACTTTTTTACTGGCAAGCTTTGAAAACGGGAAATTAGCTTTTAGCATTTCACTATTTAATGCAAAATCTGTTTGTAGCTCGCCATCCACAGACAAGTCTGGGTGGCGGCGATGAAGATAAGCTACTGCTTCACGAACTTTTGTAGCTGTAGAATCTTTGGAAGAACCAAAATTTGAATAAGACAGCATCGCCATAACTGGTTTAATACCAAACATTTTCATAACCCCTGAGGTCATTTGTGTGATTTTAATTAAATCATGAGCTGTTGGATTAATATTTATAGCCGTATCACTTAAAAACATGGGTCCTCGCTGAGTAATCATAACATTTGTAGTAGCAATTCTTGTTGAGCCTGGTGCCAAACCAATCAGATCTAACATAGGTTTTACTACCGATGGGTAACTTCTTGAGTATCCTGTTATTAAGGCGTCAGCATCACCTTCATTTACCATCATAGCAGCGTAATAATTACGTTCACGCATTAATTTCTGTGCTGAAAAAAGTGTTAGTCCACGCCTTTTTTGGTGACTCCAAAACACTTCCCCATATTTATTCTTTTTGTCATTATGGTCATCGTGCTTCGGATCAATTATTGGTACATCAGCATAAAATTCAAGCTCATTTTTAAGGTGTTCAATTTGTTTCTTGTTACCCAATAAGATAGGATTTGCAATACCTTCTTCATAAACAATTTGTGCAGCTTTTAATACATCTAACTGGTCAGCTTCAGCAAAAACAACACGTTTTGGATTTGATTTAGCTCTATCAAATAATAACCGCACAATTTTATTATCAGCATTCATACGATTTAATAATCTTTCCTGATACTTGTCCCAATCTAAAATAGGTGATTCTGCTACCCCGCTTTCCATTGCTGCCTTAGCGACAGCTGGAGGGATTTTGGCAATTAGTCTCGGGTCAAAAGGTTTTGGAATTATATAATCATTACCAAATGCAAGACGCATTTCTCCATAAGCAATGTTTACTTGCTCGGGTACAGGTTCTTTTGCTAAATCAGCAAGTGCTAAAACAGCTGCCATTTTCATAGCCTCATTAATAGTAGTGGCTCTCACATCAAGTGCCCCTCTAAATATAAATGGGAAACCTAAAACGTTGTTTACTTGATTTGGATTATCGCTACGACCAGTTGCCATAATGATATCCTTACGTGTTCTTATGGCTACATCATATGCTATTTCTGGATCTGGATTTGCCATGGCAAAAACAATTGGTTTTTTAGCCATAGACTTGAGCATTTTAGGAGTTACTAAATTTGAAATTGAAAGTCCAATAAAAACATCTACTCCAATCATAGCTTCCTCTAGAGTATTAATATTTTTGTCTGTGGAAAACTCAGCTTTCTGCTTAGTTAAATTTTCACGGTCTTGTCGAATAACACCTTTACTGTCTAACATCACGATATTTTCTCGCTTGGCGCCAAAAGAACTATATAACCGAGTACACGAAATTGCTGCAGCTCCAGCTCCACTAACTACAATTTGGACATCCTCTATTTTTTTCTCTGCTAGCTCAAGAGCATTAATTAATGCCGCAGCTGAAATAATTGCTGTACCATGTTGATCATCATGCATGACAGGAATATTTAATTCCTTTTTTAGACGCCTCTCAATTTCGAAAGCTTCAGGAGCTTTGATATCCTCAAGGTTAATTCCACCAAAAGTTGGAGCTATATTTTTTACAGTAGCTATAAATTCGTCTATATTTTCGGTAGCAACTTCAATATCAAATACATCAATATCAGCAAATATTTTAAACAAAAGACCTTTACCTTCCATAACAGGTTTTGATGCTTCTGGACCAATATTGCCAAGACCCAAAACAGCTGTACCATTAGAAATAACAGCCACTAAATTACCTTTAGAGGTATATTTATAAGCGTCAGAGGGATTTTTTTGAATCTCAAGACACGGTGCCGCTACGCCAGGAGAATATGCTAAAGATAAATCTCGTTGAGTAGCATACTTTTTAGTTGGAACGACTTGTATCTTACCAGGACTGGGCTTAGCATGATAAGCTAAAGCCTCTAGCTCTTGTCTAGTACGTTTTGACATAACACTTTTTTAAAAATTAAATATACAAAGTTAGATTAATATCATACATTAAAAAACTTGGCTTATTATTTTAAAAATTTAATATTTCTAGTTATTCCGCTATATTTAGCTCGTTTAACTGGAGATTTTTGAAAAACTTTATTAAAAGTTTCCTGAGTAATTTCTTCCCAGTCTTTTTTGGACATTGAAAGTAGTTCAGGTTTAGGATTAAAAAGTGGTTGACTATGATGTTTTGAAAAACGATTCCATGGACAAACATCTTGACATATGTCACACCCAAACATCCAATGGTCAAATTTACCTTTAAATTCACTTGGGATATTGTCTTTTAACTCAATCGTGAAATATGAAATACATTTACTACCATCAACCTGGTAGGGTTCAGTAATTGCCTCAGTGGGACAGGCATCTATACAAGCTGTACAACTTCCGCAATGATCAGTTACAGCATGGTCAACCTCTAAATCTAGATCTACAATAAGTTCTGCAATAAAATAAAAAGAGCCTACTCTCTGAGTAATTAAATTACTATTTTTCCCAATCCAACCTAATCCTGACTTTTTAGCCCAAGCTTTTTCCATTATTGGGGCTGAATCTACAAATGCGCGACCGTGGACTTCACCAATATCGCTTTTTATAAATTCTAAAAGCTGTTTTAATTTTTCTTTAATAACAAAATGATAGTCAATCCCGTAGGCATACTTACTAATCTTAGGTGCATTAGTATCTTGTTGTAATTTATCAGTGTAGTAGTTATATGTCAATGAAATGACGCTTTTTGAACCTTCTACCAATAATGTTGGATCTAAGCGCTTATCAAAATTATTTTCCATGTATTGCATGTTACCATGCATATTTTTATTTAACCAAGATTCTAGCCTTGGTGCCTCTTCTTCTAAAAATTCAGCTTTACTAACACCACAAGACAAAAACCCGAGGCGTTTGGCTTCAACCTTAATCAGTTGTGCATACTCCTCTTTTTTTGACATGTCTAAAATAACCCTTTCTGATAATCACCCTTATGACGACCGAGATGTTTATAAGCTAACTCTGTAACTTCACGCCCTCTTGGTGTTCTAATTATAAAACCTTGTTGAATAAGAAAAGGTTCATATACTTCTTCAATCGTTTCGGAACTTTCACTTACAGCTGTTGCAATAGTGGTTATTCCTACGGGACCACCTTTAAATTTATCTATAATTGTAGTTAATATCTTATTATCCATTTCATCTAATCCATGAGTGTCGACATTTAATGCACTTAATCCAAATTTTGTAATTTCTATATCTATACTACCATTCCCCTTAATTTGCGCAAAATCTCTAATACGTCTTAGTAGTGCATTAGCAATCCTTGGAGTTCCTCGACTACGGCCTGCAATTTCAATTGCGGCTTCAAAACTAATAGAAACTTTTAAAATTTTCGCACTTCGCTGAATTATAGTAGAGAGAAGTTCTGAGGAATAGTATTGTAATCGGCTACTGATTCCGAAACGAGCTCGCATTGGAGCAGTAAGTAACCCTGAACGTGTGGTAGCTCCAACAAGAGTAAAGGGATTNAGATTTATTTCAACAGTTCGAGCATTGGGGCCTGTCTCTATCATAATATCAATCTTATAATCTTCCATTGCAGAATATAAATATTCTTCAACAATTGGGCTTAGACGGTGAATTTCGTCAATAAACAAAACATCACGTTCTTCTAAATTAGTTAAAAGACCAGCTAAATCACCTGGCTTATCCAAAACCGGACCCGAAGTAACTTTAATTCCGACATTAAGTTCGTTTGCTAATATATGAGCTAGGGTTGTTTTACCAAGTCCAGGAGGACCGTGGAAGAGTGTGTGATCTAATGCATCATTTCGTTCAACAGCAGCTTTAACAAATATTTGTAAATTCTCAAGAACTTGCTCTTGACCTGAAAAATCGTCAAAAGTTAAAGGTCTTAAAACCTTTTCAATGTCCTGCTCCTCAGAAGATAAATTTTCGTCTGTTGGATTTAGATTCTGATTCATATCAACAAATATAAAGAAAAAGGATTTCTAGAATGAGAAAGGCTTTCTAAATATATGAGTAATTAGCTAACAACTAATGTTGTAACTCTTCCTCTCCTTCTTTAAGCGGTATATTTTGTGGTGTAAAGTCATTTTCATGCCCGGGCTTACTGTAGTCATATGCCCATCTATGAACATGAGGAATTTTCCCAGGCCAATTACCATGCATATGCTCTACAGGGGCTGTCCATTCTAAAGTATTTGATTTCCACGGGTTTTGTTCTGCTTTTTTTCCATAAAACATACTATGAATAAAATTATATAAAAAAACCAATTGAACTAATCCCGCAACGATAGCAAAAACAGTTATTAATACCTGAACGTCTTGAGTATCATCAAAAAGAGGAAAATTACTGTTTGTATAATAACGCCTTGGAAGTCCAGCCATTCCAATGAAATGCATTGGAAAAAAAACTCCATAAGCACAAACGGCTGTTACCCAAAAATGGATATACCCTAAATTTTTATTCAACATTCGTCCAAACATTTTTGGAAACCAATGGTAAACTCCAGCAAACAATCCATAGAGTGCAGAAATTCCCATCACTAAATGAAAGTGGGCGACTACAAAATAAGTGTCATGTACATTTATGTCTAGCGCACTGTCACCGAGAATAATTCCTGTTAGTCCTCCAGTAATAAAGGTTGAAACCAACCCAATTGAAAAAAGCATTGCAGGATTTAGTTGTAAATTTCCTTTCCAAAGTGTTGTTATATAGTTAAATGCTTTCACAGCTGAGGGTATTGCAATAAGCAAGGTGGTAAATGTAAAGACAGAACCTAAAAAGGGATTCATACCTGATATAAACATGTGGTGGCCCCATACAATAGTTGAAAGAAATGCAATTGCAATTATAGAAGCTACCATAGCACGGTAACCAAAAATAGGTTTTCTAGCATTAGTTGCGATTACTTCAGATGTTATCCCCAGTGCTGGTAACAAAACTATGTAGACTTCTGGATGGCCTAAAAACCAAAATAAATGCTCAAATAAAACTGGTGAACCTCCTTGATAATGGAGAACTTCACCTTGAATGAAAATATCTGAAAGAAAAAATGAAGTCCCAAAACTTCTATCCATGATAAGAAGCAATGCTGCTGACAATAAAACTGGAAATGAAATTACTCCAATCGCAGCTGTTATAAAAAATGCCCAAATAGTTAATGGAAGTCTCGTCATTGACATTCCTTTAGTTCTTAAATTTATAACTGTAACAATGTAATTGAGAGAACCTAGTAATGAAGAAACAATAAAAATTGCCATAGAAACAAGCCAAAGAGTCATTCCTGCTCCGGAACCTCCTTGTGCCATAGGTAGAGCACTTAATGGTGGATAAATAGTCCAGCCTGCTGCTGCAGGTCCAGCCTCAACAAATAATGATAATATCATTATCAGACTTGATAAAAAGAATAGCCAGTATGAAACCATGTTTAAAAACCCTGAGGCCATATCTCTTGCGCCAATTTGTAATGGAATTAGAAGGTTACTAAAAGTTCCACTTAATCCTGCAGTAAGAACAAAGAAAACCATAATTGTCCCGTGAATAGTAACTAGTGCTAGATAAATATCAGCGTCCATAACTCCTCCTTCTGCCCATTTCCCAAGTAGTAATTCAAAAACCATATTGGGCTCCTCAGGCCACGCAATTTGCATACGCATTAGTAAGGACATTAAAATTCCAATAATTCCCATNACAAGNCCAGTTATTAAATATTGTTTAGCAATCATTTTGTGATCTTGGCTAAAGATATATTTTGTAACAAAAGTTTCTTTTGGGTGATGCCCGTGGTCGTCTTCGTGTGTATCTGTAATTTCGTGTGCTAACATACTGTGTCTGTCTATTGCAAAATTAATAATTAGTTTTGAACCAGTGAGTTTTTAAATAATTTCTGTTCTTTTAACCATTCATTATAATCTTCTTCTGAGTCTACAATAATTTTCATTTGCATATTGTAGTGTGATTTACCACATATCTTATTACATAATAATAAGTAGTCAAATTCATAACGATCTAAAGGTTCTTCTCCTTTGGACTGAAGTTTTTTACTTTTACCATTTCGAATTTTATTGATATTACTAACTTTATCATAAATTTCGGGGTTCAAGCGCATTTCTTCAGTTGTAATGGTAGGTGTAAATGAGAACTGAGTGATCATCCCAGGAACGCAATTCATCTGTGCTCTAAAGTGTGGCATATATGCTGAGTGTAATACGTCCTGTGAACGCATTTTAAATAAAATTTGTTTCCCAACAGGAAGATGAAGTTCGGTCGTTATAAAATCATCTTGTGCGTTGGGGTCCGATTCATCAAGGCCTAAAATATTAGCATTGTCTAGATTAATTAAACGAACATTTGCTTTTCCTAGGACATTGTCCTGTCCCGAGTATCTAGCTTTCCAATTGAACTGTTGAGCATAAAGCTCTATAACTAACGGATCATCCTCTTCATCAATCATCATGATATCATTCCATGTAAAAAGTCCATACATAATCATTCCAGCCAAAACTATTACTGGAATAATTGTCCAAATAAATTCCAATTTATCATTATCAGCGTAAAACAGTGCTTTTTTACCTTTTTCGCCTTTATATTTGAAAGCAAAATAGTGAAGTAAAAACTGTGTAATGGTTTGAACAATAAAAATAATAATCATAGAAATAACCATCAGGCGATCGATTTCTGGACCATGTTCAGAAGCTGAATTTGAAACTAAAGGAAGATCTCCCCACAAAGCAAATGATATAATAGTTATTAGGTAAATGAATCCTAGGAAACCGAGCATTAAATACCCATTTACAGAATTATCTTTATCATTAGCAATTTGAGAATTGTCGCTTTTACCTTGGGTAAGGTCAAATATTTTGACCATTTGCCAAATTGCTATGGTAATTCCTAATAAAATTAAAATTGTTAATAAACTGGTCATTGTTTTCTGATCTGTGTTTTTAAATTTAATTAATAATGAAATTGTTCACTTTCCTTAATAAAAGGATTACCCTTTGGTAATAACGGCGCTTTTGAAAGCGCATAAAATACAATCAAAAGGAAAAGTCCTAAAAACAAAGCTAAGGCACTGATTTCGGAGAGCCCAATAAACCATCGATCTCCTACTGTGGCCGGCATAATCATATTAAATACATCAATATAATGCCCAAATAATATTACAACCCCTGCCATGACAATAAACCAGGGTTGTCGCTTATAATCACTATTTATTAATACCAAAAATGGAAAAATAAAATTCAGGATTAGCATACCAAAAAACGGAATTTTATAGTCCTCTATTCTAGTAACAAAATAAGTGACCTCTTCGGGGATATTAGCATACCAAATTAACATGAATTGCGAAAACCATAAATAAGTCCAGAAAACACTNATCCCAAACATAAATTTAGCCAAATCGTGTAGATGGCTATCATTGACAAAGTCCATAAGTCCTTTGGCTTTTAGATAAATTGTGATCAACGCAATGACTGTAATTCCACTAACAAACATACTCGCAAATACATACCACCCAAAAAGAGTACTAAACCAATGCGGATCAACGCTCATGATCCAATCCCAAGACATCATAGATTCGGTGTATATATAAAAAACGAGGAAAGCAGCAGAAATTCGGAAATTTTTCTTGAAATAACTGTTGTCGTTTATGTCTGCTAAATCTTGTGCCAAAGAAAATTTTCTAGAAAAATATCGGTATAAACTCCAACCTGCAATGAAAATAAGACCTCGAATTGCAAACCATGTTTTGTTAAGCCATCCAGACTTACCTTGAATTAGTTTATCGTGTGCAACGACCTCAGGATCCATCCAAATAAAAATGTGATCGTCCGCCCAAAGCCCGATTGCAAGAACAAAAAGTGCTCCAGGTAAAAGGTAATAGGTAATGGCTTCCATTACCCTAAATAATACGGGTGACCATCCGGCCTGAGCCGCGTACTGTATNCCATAAAATGCTAACACCCCCAGGGAAATCATCATAAAAAAGAAAGCCGCCACATATAGAGCCGCATAAGGACGGTTGTGCATTTGATGTAAAACGTGTTCCGCGTGCTCATTATCATGATGGTTTACTTCTTCATGATGACTTGATTCATTATGGTGGTTCTCGTTGTGGTAGCCAACTTCATTGGGGTGATCGTATGCTTTGTCGTGCGATAAATGATCTGTTTTGTTATTTAAATCTTCGTTATGGCTGGCCCCATTTCCATGATGCGAGTGTTCCTCAGAAAGCATAACCTCAACATCCTCTAATGTTAGATGATGTGAAGCTTTATAGCTGTGGACCCAGCCAATAGCACCAATAAGANTTAGGGTAATCGCAGTTATTTTTAATCTTTTCGAAAGCTTGTACATCTTTTATTTATGTTTTCCTTTTCTTATTTTAATAGTTCTGCTCGAAGCGCCTCTACGTAGGCCGTAACTTGCCAGCGTTCCTCTTCATTTAAAAAATTTGCATAAGAACCCATTGAATTCTTACCGTAATATATAACATGGTAAATACTTCCTGTTGTGATAGGGCGATCAGCATAACTAGGAACACCTAATATTTTTTCTCTTTTGACGAGTTTTCCTAGACCCGCTCCTTTATTTCCGTGACATATGCCACAATAAATTTCATATAATTCCTTCCCTTTTTTAGAATCAATTTCTAAACTAGTTANGGNTGATTTCAAAGTTTTCATGGCCGAATCATAGCCTTCATTTGTGTTTTCATAAGAGTATAGGGAATGGCCTCGAGCTATTGTATTTTTTGGAGGCACTAAGGCTTCTTGACTATTTGGAAATACATCATATTCGCCATAGGCTTCATATCCAACTGATTCGTACATATTTGGGAAAAACTGATAATTAGGACGCCTTTTATCTTGACAGGAATAAAAGCTTGAAATAATAACAGCTAAAATTAATATGTTAACTAAACTTTTCATGGTTCTAATGCTCATCTTTTTCTACAACATGTATCTCAACTGCACCGGTTTTAGTGAGTAGAGATTTTAGTTGCTTTTCATTATTTTGTATGGGAATTTCCATTAAAAAATGGTCATCCGTAGTTCTAGGGTCCGGATTTTCAGCATTTTTGAATGGCCACATTCTACTTCTTAAATAAAATGTGATTACCATCAAGTGGGCGGCAAAAAAAACTGTCATCTCAAACATAATAGGTACAAATGCTGGCATATTTTCAATGTAACTAAAGCTTGGTTTTCCGCCAATGTCTTGTGGCCAATCTTCAATCATGATAAAATTCATCATGGCGGTAGCGATAATCAATCCTACACAACCATATAAAAAGGATGCAATAGCTATGCGAGTAGGCTCTAGCCCCATAGCTTTATCTAAGCCGTGGACTGGAAACGGCGTATAAACCTCTTCTATATAATGTTTTTCCGCCTTGATCGCTTTCACAGCGGAAATCAGTATATCATCATCAGTATATAAGGCATGAATAACTTTCGTAGCTCCCATACTTATTGGTTTTTATTTTTAACTTTTTCAATAGCTTTTGATTTCATGGAGGTACGCTCATCACTGCCCGTACCTGACAAACTTTTCCCAGCTTCTCTAATATTTTTATANCGCTCTCCAGATGATTTTAAAATTGTCTTGACCTCCGCCTGAGCAATAACAGGAAAGGTCCGTGCGTACAACAAAAATAACACGAAGAAAAAACCAATCGTTCCAATAAAAATACCAATGTCTATAACTGTGGGTGAAAACATGGTCCATGACGATGGTAAATAATCTCTATGTAATGAAGTAACAATAATCACAAAACGTTCAAACCACATACCAATATTTACAACAATGGAAATAAAGAAAGAGAACATTATACTTGTTCTTAATTTTTTAAACCACATAAACTGGGGTGAGAACACATTACAAGTCATCATCGACCAATAGGCCCAAGCGTAAGGACCAGTTGCTCTATTTAAAAATGCATACTGCTCGTATTCAACTCCTGAGTACCAAGCAATAAAAAGTTCAGTAATATAAGCCACACCAACAATAGATCCTGTTATCATAATAACTATGTTCATCAATTCGATGTGCTGAACTGTAATATAATCCTCTAAATGACATACTTTCCGCATTATTATTAGCAAGGTGTTAACCATTGCAAATCCTGAGAAAATTGCCCCTGCAACAAAGTAAGGTGGAAAAATAGTTGTGTGCCAACCTGGAATGACAGAGGTTGCAAAATCAAAAGAGACAATTGTGTGTACAGACAATACAAGAGGAGTTGCCAACCCAGCCAATACAAGAGATACTTCCTCAAAGCGCTGCCAATCTTTCGCTCTACCAGACCACCCAAAACTTAAAAGCGAATAAATTTTCTTTTGAAAAGGGCGTACCGCACGATCACGAATCATTGCAAAGTCAGGTAATAACCCTGTCCACCAAAACACTAGTGATACTGATAAATAAGTTGATATTGCAAAAACATCCCAAAGTAAAGGTGAATTAAAATTTACCCAAAGAGACCCATACTGGTTAGGAATTGGAAGTACCCAGTATGCTAACCATGGACGGCCCATGTGAATGATAGGAAATAAACCTGCCTGGATAACAGAAAAAATAGTCATGGCTTCTGCGGATCGGTTAATCGCCATACGCCATTTTTGTCTGAATAAAAGAAGTACAGCTGAAATCAATGTTCCTGCGTGTCCAATTCCTACCCACCAAACAAAATTTGTAATATCCCACGCCCAACCAACTGTCTTATTAAGCCCCCAAGTACCGATACCAGTGGAAACAGTGTAAACCATACAACCAAGACCATAAATAAAAGCAGCTAATGAGATAGAAAAAACAATCCACCAGAGTTTGTTAGCCTTCCCTTCTACAGGTGCAACTACATCCAAAGTAACATCATGATAGGATTTTTCACCTGTTACTAGTGGTCTTCTAATTGGTGCTTCATAATGAGAACCCATAGTTTTTACTAATTATACTTTATTATTATTATTTCTTACTTTTACCTGATAAACCACATTTGGTTTAGTTCCGACATGTTCTAAAAGGTGATAGGCTCTATCATCCTTCACTAACTTAGAAATCGGACTGTCTTTTTCATTAATATCTCCAAATCGCATCGCACCACTACTACATGCTGCTGAACAAGCACAAGCATCATTAAACTCACCTACATCAACAGGCCTACTTTCGCGCTTCGCCTTTAGAATGACCGCTTGAGTTGTTTGTATACAAAACGAACATTTTTCCATAACCCCGCGGGACCTTACAGTCACATCTGGATTGATGACCATGCGGCCAAGATCATTGTTCATATGGTAATCAAATTCATCATTACCGTTATATAAAAACCAATTGAATCGACGTACTTTATATGGACAATTATTTGCGCAATAACGTGTTCCAACACAGCGATTATAGGCCATATGATTTTGACCTTGTCTGCCATGTGAACTCGCTGCCACAGGACAAACTGTTTCACAAGGTGCGTGGTTACAATGCTGACACATAATTGGCTGAAAAGCAACTTGTGGATTTTCTGATGGAAATTCCATTTCGCCAAAAGTACTTAATGAACTACCCAATCCACTTATATCATCCTTAGTCTTGTTGTCTGCCTCAAAGGTTTCATCAGATGAATAATAACGATCGATTCTAAGCCAGTGCATGTCTCGACTTCTTCTAATTTCTTCTTTTCCTACAACTGGAACATTATTTTCTGCATGACAAGCAATCACACAAGCACCACATCCAGTACATGAGTTCAAATCAATGGAGAGGTTAAAGTGGTGGCCAATAGAGCGGTCAAACTCGTCCCACAAATCAACATCTGGAGAACTTACAGGAGTTTCTACATGATTTAAAGATACTACTGGAGTTGGATTCCAATACTCAGAATCCTTGGTATTGAAAATTTCTAAAGTAGTTTCCTTAATAATATCCCCGCGACCCATGAGAGTGTTGTGTAATTGAACAGAAGCAAATTCATGTTTTCCTTCGGCAGCAGCGATGGCGACGGCTTGGGTAGCATTAAAGTCTTTGTATAATGGGTAAGCATTGACCCCTGTTTGCATTTCTGCTTTTAGGCCATTAGTTCTACCGTAACCGAATGACAAACCTACTGTTCCGCGAGCTTGTCCTGGCTGAATTATAACAGGTGCTTTGATTGTTATACCGTCGACAGTCACATCAGCATAAGTCCCATTAAGACCGCCTGTTGCATCGTGACTACTTTGATTGAAAAAGTTGCTAGGATCTAAGTAAAGGCCTAAATTTTTGGCGTCATATTCCGATACTGTTAAATAATTATCCCATGTCGTTCGGGTTAATGGGTCTGGAAATTCTTGTAACCAAGGATTGTTAGCTTGTTGACCATCACCCATTCCAGTTTTTGGATACAAAGTGAGTTCAAAGTCCGAAGATTTTGTATTAGACAAATTCAATATAGTATCAGATAAATCAAAAACTGTGTTTGTGAGTTTATCAGAGGTTTTAGTTNTTTCTAAAGAAGAACCATTAAAAACCCCATCATGAAGAGCTTTATTCCACGTACAATCTACCAGAATATTATTTTCCCAGAAGGATTTGATNTAATCGTGATAATTTGTTGTAGCTCCATTCAAAACTAACAAAGCTTCCTGAAATTGTTGAGTATTAAAAAGAGGTCGAATTGTAGGTTGCATTAATGCATAAAAACCAGACTTNGTTTCCAAGTCTCCCCAAGATTCAAGGTAGTGTGGTACAGCCCCAACATATTGGGTTTTAGCAGCAGTTTCATCATTTTTCATTGTAAATACTACGGACAAATCAGTTTTTTTAAGTCCTTCCACAAATGCAGCGGCATTAGGAAGGGTGTATACTGGGTTGACTCCAGCCATGATCACTGCTCCAACATGGCCAGCGTTCATATCTTTTACAACCGCTGAAACAGCTTTATCATTTCCTTGTCGAGTCAAAATAATTGTTTTCGGATCGAAAGCCTTACTCTTTATAAATTCGTTGATGGCAATTACCAGACCTTGCGCTTTTTCATCTTGAATACCAGTCAAAACAACAGCATTGGCCCCTGCTTTAGAAACTTCCTTGGCCGCTGAATCAATGGCTGCTTCAATTGTAGGAGGCAAAGTTACGCTTACAGAAGAACCCGTTAGCTTCCCATAAAGTCTTACCAAAGCTAATTTTTGCTGAGAAGGCTTTAAAGGCACCCGCTTGTCGGCGTTAGCACCAGAAAGTGACATATTTGATTCAAACTGAATATGTCGAGACATAGTTCCATTTTTTGGAATACGTCCTTTTGCATAGGCAGAATCAAAACCACCCCCTTGCCAATCACCAAGAAAATCTGCACCAATAGATACAATTGTTTTGGCCTTTGAGAAGTCGTAATTTGCAAGCCCTCTTTTACCATACTTTGCCTCATAAGCATCGGCCGCAAAAGATTCAGAAATAGCATCGTATGCGATATGAGAAACATTTCTGTATTTAGCTTTAAACTCAGAAATTAATTTTGAGGTGCTAGGGCTGGCATATGTTTGTGTTAACAAAACAATCGCTTTGTTTTGCGATTGAACCATTTCTAACTTTTCACCGACTTCTTTATAAAAGTCTTTCCATGAAATATTTTCTCCCTCTTTAAGCGGTCCGGATAAGCGCTGATTGTCATAAAGGTCCAACACAGAAGCTTGCACTCGTGCATTGGTGGTTCCATTTTCACCTGCCAAAGTATTACATTCAATTTTTATAGGACGTCCTTCTCTTGTTTTAATCAAAAGGCTGGCAAAATCGTATCCATTTCCAATGGCAGTGGCGTAGTAATTGGCAACTCCAGGGATGATTTGTTCAGGCTGCACAACATAAGGAATGGATTTTATTACCGGNCCCTCGCAAGCTGCCAAGGAGGCTGCTGCAGTACTAAATCCAACATATTTTAGAAAATCACGGCGTGTCGTTGTAGAGGATTCTAAAGCAATCTTNTCTCCTAAAAATTCATCTACCGGAATTTCTTGAATGAATTCCTTGTGCTTTAGAGAGTTCAAAGCCGCAGATTGGCCAGGACTTATCTCCTCAACATTCTTCCAGTATTTTTTATTTGATGACATATATTAGTTTTTTAATAGTGGCATTTTCCACACTCTAAACCACCCATCTGTGCNGCAGTTAATTTTTCAACNCCATACTTCTTTGAAAGTGCTTCATGTATTTTTTCGTAATACCCATTATCTTCAACTTTAACACTAGTTTCTCTATGGCAATTTATACACCAACCCATAGTCAATGGAGAGTGTTGATACATAATTTCCATTTCTTCAACAGGACCATGACATGTTTGGCACTCGATTCCTGCTACAGTAACGTGTTGCGAATGGTTAAAATAAGCAAAATCGGGAAGGTTGTGGATACGAATCCATTTCACTGGCTTTGTATTGCCCGTATATTTTTGTTCTGCATCGTCCCAGCCTACAGCTTTATACAGTTTCTGTATTTCAGCATCATAAAATTCTTTACTGTATTCTTCCGTTGCAGTAGATTCAGCAACTTCATAAATTGATTTATGGCAATTCATACAGACATTTAGTGAAGGAATACCTGAATGTTTACTGACCCTTGCTGAAGAATGGCAGTATTTGCAGTCAATACCATTCTGTCCAGCNTGAATTTTATGTGAATAATGAATGGGTTGAATTGGCTCATATCCCTGATCAACACCAATTTGAGATAGGTATCCATAGACAAAATATGCACTTGATAAAAGAAAGAAAATTGCACACAAAAGCATTAAAAACTGATTTTTGACAAAAGCCTTCCATAAAGANGGNCTTTTGGTTACTTCCCTAATTTCAACTTTATTGGNAACGGCAAATCGNCGTAAAGTTTTATTGACCAAGAATAATCCTAAAGCAAGAAGGCTAAATAGTATAGCTAATGCGCTAAGAATTAGAATTTTAGAAAAATCAGAATCTTGAGCTGAAGATTGACTAGAAACTGCAGCTACTGCAGCTACTGCTGGGACAGTCTTATCTTGTGCAGTGTAAGCCAATATGTTAGATATATCTTGGTCAGAAAATTGTGGATAAGCAGTCATAGCTGCTCCATTATACTCGTTGTATATTTTATTGGCATATACATCACCAGATTTAATCAAAGAAGAACTATTACGAATCCAAGCGTTTAACCATGCGCGATCCAAACCTTCATCATCATATAAACGCTTTTCAACGTATCGAAGCGCAGGNCCTGTCATTTTTTTGTCTAATTGGTGGCAAGCAGCACAATTAGCATTAAAAAGTGCTTTTCCTTTTGTTACATCACCGTCTTGAGAATACAAAGAGGTGACAGTGACCGAGGATAAAAGGACTCCTAAAAATAATAAACGCAGCATTTGGTTTTGCATCTGCTTCATATAGATAATTGGGACATTATTATTTTAAAATATTATCTGATAAAAATACCTTCAAAAAAGCATTACAAAAATACGATATAATCATTATTATAAAAATGATAAAACTGGCAAAATCCCTAATTTATAAAGATTCTAAATAAGACTTCATTAATTAACAATTTCACTATACTATTTAATATAATAATTTTTTATGTATAGTAAAATTAAGAAGTTAATTATAGTTTATTAAAATAAAATAAAATAAAATAAAAAATTATTAAATAGTATAAAAAGCTTATAAGTATTACCAATTAAAAATTAATCATTTAAATTAGCATTAAATATATTAAAACATGTATTCTATTTTAATCAAAATTCTTTCAATAACAGTCTTGTTCCAAATGCATGTCATAGCTCAGCAAGGGATTGTGAAAGTTAATATTGATGATAATATTTCCCATTTACTANATATTAAAAAAGAGGTTAATAGTAGCCTTGGGGTTATTAAAATTCAAATTTTTAGTGGCTCAAGAATAAAGGCAGAGGAATTATTACAAAAATTTAAATATGATTTTCCTAAACACTCTGCTAAAATGGTTTACGAATCCCCAAATTATAAAATTTGGTTTGGAGAATTTATAAACCAAATACAAGCGGATCGGGAGCTAAAAATCGTCAGAAAAAAATACAAAGAAGCTTTTTCTTTTAAGCCAAAACCTAGAATTTATTTTTAAGTTTTAAAATTACAGCTTCTTTTTTACAGCAACTTCTTGAAAAGCTTCTAAAATATCACCGATTTTGATATCATTAAAATTCTTAACTTGCATTCCACAATCATAACCTTTAGAAACTTCTTTTGCGTCATCTTTAAAGCGTTTCAATGAATCTAATTCACCTGAATAGGTTACTACCCCATCCCTAATAACTCGTATTTTGGAACTTCTATAAATTTTCCCATTTGTAACCATACATCCTGCGATAGTTCCAATTTTGGAGATTTTAAAAGTTTCTCTTATCTCGGCAGAGCCAGTTATTTCTTCCTTGAAGTCTGGAGATAACATTCCTTCCATTGCATCTTTTAAATCGTTTATAGCATCGTAAATAATAGAATACATACGAATATCTATTTCTTCTTTTTCTGCTATTTGACGAGCGTTGCCCATTGGTCGGACATTAAAACCTATTATGATTGCATCAGACGCAGATGCTAAAAGTACGTCACTTTCAGTTATGGCACCAACAGCTTTATGGA
Source organism: Formosa sp. (assembly GCA_002698705.1). GTDB lineage: Bacteria > Bacteroidota > Bacteroidia > Flavobacteriales > Flavobacteriaceae > UBA3537. The sequence continues at coordinate 23,792 of NZZM01000034.1, forward strand.
TTATATTGACTTGTATTTCTTCTGTAGAAAGTTTTTGAAATGAATCTGTAAGTGCTTCAACAGAGCCATCTACATCTCCTTTTAGGATAATATTTAGTTCTTTAAATTCCCCTAGAGCAATTCTTCTTCCAATTTCATCTAATGTGATATGACGTTGAGTCCTCACAGATTGTTCGCGTTGCAATTGAGTTCGTTTAGCTGCGATTTGTTTAGCTTCTCGTTCGTCTTTAAAAACATTAAATTTATCACCTGCTTGAGGTGCTCCGTCAAGGCCTAATATTGATATAGGTGTTGACGGGCTTGCTTCGTATACATCGTTACCTCTTTCATCATGCATTGCCTTGACTTTTCCACTGTTTTTACCAGCCAAGACATAATCGCCAATGCGCAGTGTCCCCGCTTGAACTAATACAGTTGAAACATATCCGCGACCTTTATCCAAAAAGGCCTCTACAATTGTTCCTAAGGCAGATTTTGAAGGATTAGCTTTTAATTCTAATAATTCAGCTTCCAACAATACTTTCTCTAAAAGTTCTTTTACCCCATCACCATTTTTTGCTGAAATATCATGGGATTGAATCTTTCCACCCCAATCTTCAACCATTAGATTCATATTTGCCAGTCCTTCTTTAATTTTATCAGGGTTAGCATTTGGAAGATCAACTTTGTTGATTGCAAATACGATTGGAACTCCGGCAGCTTGAGCATGAGAAATTGCTTCTTTTGTTTGTGGCTTGATGTCGTCATCCGCGGCGATAACGATAATTGCAATGTCAGTTACCTGTGCACCTCTAGCTCGCATTGCTGTAAATGCCTCATGCCCAGGGGTGTCTAAAAATGCAATTTTTTGACCACCTGAAAGTGTAACGCCATAAGCACCAATATGTTGAGTAATACCACCAGATTCACCAGCGATCACATTTTCTTCTCTGATAAAATCCAATAAGGATGTTTTACCATGATCTACATGCCCCATTACAGTTACAATTGGTGCACGTTCAATCAAATCCTCTTCATTGTCTTTAATTTCATCAATAGTCTCATCAATATCAACCGTTACAAAATCAACTGTAAAACCAAATTCTTCGGCAACAATTGTGAGCGTTTCAGCATCCAATCTTTGATTCATAGTTACCATCATACCTAAAGACATACAAGCTGATATAATTTCAGTAACGGAAACATCCATCATTGTTGCAACTTCATTTGCAGTAACAAACTCAGTTACTTTTAAAGTTTTACTCTCAATGGCTTGCTGTTCAAGCTCTTTTTCTGTTTGTTGCCTATGCTGATCGCGCTTATCTCTTCTGTATTTTGCGCCTTTACCTTTAGATGATTTGCCTTGTAATTTCTCTAAAGTTTCTCTAACTTGTTTTTGAACTTCCTCAGCTGTTGGTTCTAGTTTTTGAGTTTGGCCTTTGGATTGATTTTTTAGATTCTTTGCTCGACCTTTTTGTGGAGCATTGCTTCCAACTTTACTAATACGTCGCCGTTTCTTCTTCGAACTTGTTTTTTCAGATTCTTTTGTAGCATCCTTTGTGTCGGGCTTTTTTGGTTTGTTAAATTGTGATAAGTCTATTGTTTCACCTGTTGACTTAGGCCCTGACAATGTAGCATAATTAGTTTCCAATTTTGCAGAAATTGTTGNTTCTGANGANTCATNNCCANNTTTNATTTGATCTTTATCTNAAACATCNGTCTTNTNAGAANTTTTATCTGCTANNGGTGCTTTTNCTTTGGTTAATTCNAGNGGNGNNNTTGTTGAATTTTTATCAGCNAAATCTATTTTACCAATAGTTTTTNGCCCCTTCATNGGNNTTTTNGCCTTNATAATTGACTTTGACTTTGCTTCNGCTTCAAGTTTTANCTTCTCTTCAAATTCTTTTTCACGTTTAATTCTTAGGTCTTCNTTCTCTTTTTGCTTTGCTGCTCCAAGTTCTTTTGATGCAACTTTTTTACTAGCNTCNTTCTNNAATTCTCCTGAAAGTAATTCGTAAATTTCTGATGAAATTTTAGTAGTAGGNCGTTTTTCAATTTCAATNTTTTTGGATTCTAAAAAATCGATTGCTCGATCAATTGAAATATTCAATTCCCTTAANACTTTACTTAANCTAACGTTATCCGCCATAAATTACTTNATTTATTTCTAGNACNTAATNAACTAGAAAAATCNTTTTTTTAAACAAGGNCTATATATAATTTTTTAATCTTCAAATTCTTCTTTTAAAATTCGAAGAACATCTTCAATTGTTTCTTCTTCTAAATCAGTCCGTTTAACAAGATCTTTTAAGTCTTGNTCCAAAATACTTTTAGCAGTATCAAGNCCTACTTTAGAAAATTCTTCAATAATCCATTTTTCAATTTCATCTGAAAATTCTGAAAGTTCAACATCTTCTTCAACACCCTCTCTAAAAACATCAATTTCATANCCAGTCAAGCGGCCTGCAAGTCTAATATTGTGACCACCTCGNCCNATTGCTTTNCTAACTTCTTCTGGTTTTAGAATNACTTCAACACGCTTAGTGTCTTCATCTATTTTNACNGAAGTTACACGNGCTGGNCTTAATGNTCTNGTTATGTANAGCTGTAAATTATTTGTNTANTTAATTACATCAATATTTTCATTGCCCAATTCACGAACAATTCCATGAATTCTTGAGCCTTTCATTCCNACACAAGCNCCAACAGGATCTATTCTATCATCNTAAGAATCTACGGCAACTTTTGCCTTTTCACCAGGNATTCTAACAACATTTTTNATAGTAATAAGGCCNTCAAAAACCTCAGGNATTTCCTGTTCGAAAAGTTTTTCTAAAAATGCTGGTGCNGTTCTGGACATTACAATATTTGGTTTGTTGCCTTTCAATTCCACTGTTTCAATAATGCCACGAACATTTTCACCTTTTCTAAAGAAATCTGATGGTATTTGCTTATCCTTTGGTAATATTAATTCATTACCCTCATCATCTAAAAGAATCACTGCTCTATGCCTTATGTGATGAACTTCAGCATTGTAAATTTCTCCTTCTAGATCTTTAAATTGTTTGTATATGTTTGTATTATCATGCTCTTGGATTTTGGCAATTAAATTTTGACGTAGAGCCAAAATTGAACGTCTACCTAAATCGAATAGCTTGACTTCTTCAGAAACATCCTCCCCAACTTCAAAGTCGGGTTCAATTTTTTGAGCGTCAGTTAATGATATTTCTTGGTTATCATTCTCAACTTTATCGTCAGAGACTACAATTCTATTACGCCAAATTTCTAGGTCTCCTTTATCGGGGTTGATTATAATATCGAAATTATCATCGTCTCCGAATTTCTTTTTTAATGCATTTCTAAAAACGTCCTCTAGTATTGACATTAACGTGACTCTATCAATAAGTTTATCATCTTTAAATTCCGAAAATGATTCAATAAGGGCTAAATTTTCCATATACTTATAATCTTAAAATACTAATTTAATTTGTGACTTTTCAATGTCTTGGTAAGGGATTGTAACTATTTTTTCAACTGTAACTTTACCTTTCCCTATCTGCTTGGGCTCTCTTGCCTTCCATTCCAAAACAATGTTGATGTCATTAGCAGCGGTTAATACTGCCTCATATTTTTGTTTTTCAAATGTTTCAACTTTGATTTTACGACCAATGTGTTTTTTGTATTGTCGCATGTGGGTTAACGGACTGCTAGCTCCAACGGATGACACTTCAAGTGAAAAATCTTGGTCTTCTCTATCCAGATTATGTTCAATAGCACGACTCACATATATACAATCCCCAACTAAAACCCCACTATCACCATCAATAATAACCCGGATTCTATTTCCCTCTAAGATTTCAAAATCAATCAGAAATAAATCTGGCCTTTTTTGAAGGCTTTCATTTAATAATTCAAAAACAGTGTCTCTAAACATTTGGTATAAAAAGAGGGGACTTTTCGTCCCCTCGCATTATTAATTTTCTTTGTGAGCTGCAAATATAAGATATTAGAAGCCATTTTCACAACTTTTTTTGTAGGATTATTAAAATAAATATTAAAAAATAAAAAAGCTTTAACATAAGTTAAAGCTTTTTTGTTGGCCCACTAGGGCTCGAACCTAGACTCTTCTGGACCAAAACCAGACGTGTTGCCAGTTACACCATGGGCCAATGTAATATTGAGGATGCAAATTTAGAACAAAACTTTGTCTGCACAAATATTTTACTTAAAATTAATAATTCCGTTATTTGAATTATTGTTAAATTCGCCATGAACAAAATTTTAAAAATGGAGGGTTTTAATTTCAAGCGATGGAAACTTATTTTGTCATGGACAGCTTTTTCAATTGCTCTGGTTGTCTACTTCATGACTGTCGAACCAACTGTAGGTTTTTGGGATACTGGAGAATATATATTAACGTCTTCTAAATTAGAAGTGGGGCATCCCCCAGGGGCTCCTTTATTTCAAATGTTAGGCGCATTTTTTTCAATTTTTGCATCTGAGCCAACACAAATTGGGTTAGTACTCAATATGATGAGTGCCTCAGCCAGTGCCTTTACCATTTTGTTCATGTTTTGGTCTATTGTTTTATTATTACAAAAAATCAATTTATTAAATCCAGAATCGAAAATTGAGTCACAAATAGGTGTCTTAGGGGCCGCTTTTGTGGGTAGTTTATCATTTGCCTTCACCGATTCTTTTTGGTTTAATGCGGTAGAAACTGAGGTTTATGCTATGGCTACTCTTATAATGGCTACGATGTTTTATCTGGGCTTACGTTGGCAAAACGAAATGGATTTACCCAGAGGTAACCGCTGGTTGGTTTTAATTTCTTTTGTTGTAGGGCTTTCCTTTGGGGTGCATTTTATGGGGCTTTTAACCATACCAGCCATTGGACTGTTGTATTACTTTAAAAATTACAAAACTATCAGTGTTAAAAATTTTATTATTGCCAATTTAGCCGTAGTAGCTATTTTATTATTTGTATTCAAGCTCTTAGCTCCAAACATTCTGCGCTACTTCAGTGCTTTAGAAATTTTCTTCGTGAATAGCGTTGGTTTACCATTCAATTCAGGATCAGTTATCGCTTTATTTTTATTAGTTATAAGCATATATAGTGGATTAAAATTTACTAAACGCAAAGGATTTGTAAACCTAAATACAGCACTACTTTGCATTACTTTTATTGTAATTGGCTTTACAACATGGCTAATGCTGCCTATTAGGGCAAATGCAAATGTACCCGTGAACGAGAACAACCCATCAAGTGCCAGAGAATTATTAGCATATTACAACTTAGAACAATATCCAAAAACCCATTTATTTTACGGACCTCAATTTACAGATCAATACGCAGGTCTTGATGAAGGCCAACCCTTTAAAGATGATAAGCCCAAATATGAGAAAGACCTAAAAACAGGAAAGTATGTGGTAGTTAATGATTATGTTAATGCAATTCAAAATTACAACAGTGACCACGGTTCAGTATTGCCACGGATGTGGAGTTCAGAGCATGCAATTAATTATATGCGTTATTCTGGATTTTTAGAGTTTTCTATAAAGCCGGAATACAAAATGCAAAACGAATTTCGTACCCTGGTCGATGAGTTTAGAACATCAGTATTGGATGGGGAAGTTGATTACAAAGGATATCATGATTTTCTAAGGAACTATGGCCGCTATTTAGACATTAAAAAGCCATCATTATTAGACAATATTTATTACTTGTTTGATTATCAAATTGGATATATGTATTGGCGATATTTTATGTGGAATTTTTCAGGTCGTCAAGACGATATTCAAGGGAAAAAAGACTTGCACGGCAATTGGATCACTGGAGTTAATTTTGTGGATAGTCATTTGTTAGGAATTACACAAGAAAACCTCCCAAGTGATGTGCTAAACAATAAAGCCCGAAACAACTATTATTTACTTCCTTTTTTGTTAGGATTAATCGGAATATTATTTGTTTTCAAAAAGGACAAAAAAGTATTTTGGACTATGCTGGTTTTCTTTCTATTTACGGGAATAGCAATCCAAGTGTATACTAATGTGCGACCTTTTGAACCCCGCGAAAGAGACTATTCTTTGGTGGGCTCTTTTTATGTATTTTCCCTTTGGATTGGAATTGGAGTTTACGCAATTTATAACTGGCTTAGTTTATACTCTAAATCAAAACTTATACCTGCTTACGTAAGTATTTCATGTTTGGTATTAGTTCCAGGTATTTTATTGAGTCAAAATTGGGATGATCACGATCGCTCAAATCGAAGAACTGCTCATGCCATGGCGGTCAATTACTTAGAGTCATGTGATAAAAATGCCATTATTTTTACAATTGGCGATAATGACACATTTCCTCTTTGGTATGCACAAGAGATAGAAGGTATCCGAACCGATGTAAGGGTGGTTTGCACTAGTCTTTTCAACGTAGATTGGTATATTGATCAAATGAAGCGTAAAGCTTATGACAGTGAACCCATTCCATCAAAGTTAAGCCATGATAAATACAAATGGGGGACTCGAGATTATATAATAAAAGAAGTGGTGACACAAGACACTTTGGATATACATCAATTTATCGACTTTGTAACCAGTGATGACAAACGCACCAAATATGGCCATATACTAAGACAACAAGGATATGACACAAAAGGTCAAAGAAATCAAGATTTACAAGCCAACTACGCACCAACTGAACATGTAAGAATTCCTGTGAATAAAGAATTGGTGCTTCAAAATTCTATTGTGCCTGAAAAAGATGCTGATAAGATTGTAGATTACATTGATATTAAAATTGACAATCAAGCGATTTATAAAAACCGTTTAATGATGTTAGATATTATTGCCGAAAATAATTGGGAACGCCCTATTTATTTTAGTGGAGGGGCTTTTGGTAATGAAGATTATATATGGATGAAAGATTATCTACAATTGGATGGATTTGCTTATAAATTAGTCCCTATTAAAACCCCTAGGCAAGAAAATAATCCTTTTGATATGGGGCGTATAGATTCTGAAAAAATGTATCAGCTTGTCAAAAAATGGAAATGGGGCAATAGTGGAAATAGAAACATATACCACGATGTGGAAACCCGTAGAAATAGTATTACTTACAGAAGTCATATGGCTAGGTTAATTGAGAGTTTAATCAATGAAAGAGAATTAAAAAAAGCAGAAGAAATTATTGACTTAGCCATGGAAAAGATGCCAATAGATATCTTTGGATATTATACGTTTTTAGAACCTTTTGTTGGTGCTTATTACGAAATAAACGCAAAAGAGAAGGGTCGTAATTTATACAACAAAATTATTTTAAAATACCAGGAAAATCTGAATTACTTTAGTCAGATTTCGGATATTAATCAATCAATGTATATTGAAGCGATTTATTCAGATATTGAACGTTACAAAAGCTTGGTAGATACTTTAAGCCTCTATGAAAAGGAAGAGATTATAAAAATGGAAATGGAAAAGTTTAATGGTTTTTTGAGATTATTCACAAACGAAAATTTCTAAATAATCTTTGAAATTATGTAAAAAAATAAAACTACCTATT
>NZZM01000035.1 GCA_002698705.1 Formosa sp.
TATTTATACTAAACAATGAAAAAACTACTCTTACTCTCCGCTTTATTAATCTTCGCTTGTAGTAGTGATGATAGTTCGGATAGTGATGATGATACAACCCAACTTTTTTTAGAAAAATATGATGGTGTAATGTGGGGTGAGGCCGAAATTCACCAAGATTGGAATAATTTAGATGGTGGGGAATTTAGTGCATTTTGGATAACTTATAATTCTACTGGATATACTGTATGGGACAACATCGATGGTGCTGGACCTTTGCAGGGAACTATAATCTGTAATGAATATAATGCCGTATGGGGTGAAGCTGATTCTGAAGGTAATATAAGTACTATTCAAGAAGAAACTGAAGATAGTTTGACCATCACATTTAATGACGTTACAAGTACGTGGATTGTTTCACCTGATGGTAATTTTATAGCAATCATTCAGGTAGGAGAATCTGAACCTAATTGGGACACAATCAATGATATAGACGACATTGATCTTTTAGGAGACGACTTTATTATGGTTAGATTTGATAATTTTTATGATGACGTTACGATTCCACCTTATGGGTGTTAGTCATCATCAGCCTGATCTAAGAACAAAGACCTCAACCAACTTGAATAATCAAGTTATATCAAGATTGATTAATCAAAGTTTTCTTAACTTGTAGGGATAATCCTAACTAAATGAAAAAACTACTCTTACTCTCCGCTATTATATTATTGTGCTTTGATTTATCCGCACAGATTGAATATAAGGTAATAACAAGTGTTGAATCAATTGTTCCAAACGGACTTGGTAGGTCAAGGCTTGTTAGTTCTAAGGAAACTAAAGATTATAAAGAATTTACGTCTACTCAAACTGATGAAGATAATACAAGAAATAAAGCAAAAAGAGATGAAATTAGAGTTAAAAATTTTGAAGAAACTAAACTGTTAAACTTTTTTAATTTAGGAGGAATTAGATTTCAAAATATTGCCGCTAATGATGCTATAATAACTTCAAAAATAAATTCTATGTCAAATGAAGGGTGGGAGTTAATGTTTGTAACCAGTGCTGTAGAAAGCAAGGGGGATAAAACTGACAACAATGGAATTTTTATAACAAGATATATCTTTAAGCGTAGTAAATAATCTAAAAAGCCACTCTATTAATTATAAAAACGACTAACCAACATAAGAAATGAAAAAGTTATACCGATATCCAAAAAAAGGATACATTGGAGGTGTCTGTCACGGGATGGGAGAGCATACTAATATTGACCCCATTATTTGGAGAATTATAACAGTTTTTGGGGGACTTGGATTCGTATATTTGATTTTTTGGATTGTTTTAAAAAAAGGGGAAGTATAAAATCTACTTTTGCTGTATTTTATGCACAAAATTAGCTTTTTGACTTTAAGTTTTTTAAGCCTAAATAAGTAATATAGAAAAACCAAAAGAGGAATATATCAGACAATACGGAGTTGTCCCATGCATATCCTAGAATTTGAATTTCATTATCTAAGTAAGCTCCATAGTAATATGTATAAGCTAGCCAAGCTACAGAACCAAAATATAGTATTGGAGGTAAATATTTTGTTGAATAAATTAGTTTTTCTAATCCAGTTTTACCAGAAGATGTATCTTTTTTTTTGTAATTTTTACTTGCTAAATAAGTCATATAAAAAAAGAAAATATACAGCGCTACCATTAGTTTGTTCCCAAAAGGTTCAACATTAAAAAATAAACATAAGATTATAAGACCTGCAGAACCAAAATATAATAATTGTGGTAGATACTTGACTGAATATATAAGTTTCTCTAATCTGTCCATAAGTCGAAATTAAAATATTTTTTTAAAAAGATTTGTTTTCAATTTACTTCCTCCAATTATTAACGCTGCTGTAATAATTATTATATTTTTGATTATGTATTGGCCCTCAAGAGTAGGTAATAATGGATTTGAACCTTGAAAAGTTACTTCAGGAAGAATAATTAGAGGTAAAAATGTACCGGTCATTTGCAACAATAAGAGTACCATAGCAATGAAAGTAGTCCTCTTAAATAAAAAGAAGACAGCGATTAAAACTTCCCAATATCCAATAATTATAGTCCAAGTCTCAGCCTTAAAAAATGGCATCCAATAAACGGTATCTATTACTAGATTTTGAGCAGGTGAAAGATTTATAATTTTAAGAAAACCAAACCAAAAGAAAATTATAAACAATGGAATTCTAATTAAATAATCGTTAGTGTTAAATTTATACATTCATTAAAATTTTTGTGCAAATGTACAAAACCTTGAAGCTAATATGAAACTGTTACGTTTCTAAGCTTACTTGGTTTTGAAGCCTCTACTCTGTATTATTAAAAGTTTTCTTAACTTGGGAAATAAATTAACAAAGTGAAACAATTTCTAATTAAAAACGAGCTTTATATATTTTCATTGGCTTCAATTTTCCTACTAATAGGTGTATTGTACCCATCGGAAACATCTAATGATAATTATATCGTCGCTTCCTTATGTGTTTTATCCGCAATTTTATGGTGTGGATTCATACTATCTGCTATTTTTAAATTAAAAAAATAAGACATTGGTAATTAGTTTAAGATTGGTTGTAAAAAGGTTACTTTTTATTTAAAAAGTAATAAAAAATTATTTTAGGTTTACCTGGTGGAAAATATTTGGAATAAATTTCTTTATAATTGTAATTCATTGAATTATTATGGATTGTACTTTGATGTGAAAATTGGTGCAAAAAAATATATACGAGTTCGTATTTGGTAAAAAATAATTTATGAAAAATGTTTTTGGAGAACCCTTGAAATTGTGTTGTAACGAACCAAAGACTGGCTATTTCAGAGACGGCTATTGCCGTACTGATGATTCAGATTACGGTAATCACACTGTTTGCGCTATTATGACCAAAAAATTTCTTGAATTTTCTAAAAGTAAAGGTAATGATCTTACAAGTCCTAATGAGCAATATGCATTTCCTGGGTTAAACCCTGGTGATAAATGGTGCCTTTGTTCACTGAGATGGAAAGAAGCTTTTGATGCAGGCTGTGCTCCGCTGGTTGAGCTAGAATCGACAAATGAAAAAGCCCTAAAATATGTTTCTTTAGATTCCTTAATCACTAATGCAAAAAAATAATTAGGCTAATTTAATACTCTAAAATAAAAAAATGAAAAAACTAATCTTACTCTCCGCTATATTAATCTTAGGTTGTAAAAATACAAATCAGATAAAAATAACAAAAGTCGAAGGCTCAACTGAATACGAAAATGCCAAATTGTCCTTGAAAGAATCTAGCTGGACAGATGAAGGATACTTATTTTCATTTGATTTAGAGAATTATAAACTAGGATTACAGAGTCCAAAGGAGTTTGAATACAAGCTTGCTAATTCTGCAAAAGGGCAACATATTCATCTTATTGTAAATAACGGACCATACTCCGCGAAATACAATGAAGAGTTTGTTCATAATCAATTAGATAAAACCAAAGGAGGCGATGTGGTTTTAGCATTCTTGTCAAGATCATATCACGAATCTGTTAAAAATAAAGATGCTTATTTTTTAACTCAAATCGGAGATAGTATTGCTAACAAAAAGGACTTATCAAAAGAGTTATTGTTCTATAGCCGACCTAAAGGAACCTACAAGGCTGATGATACAAATCGGGTACTTTTGGATTTTTATTTGATAAATACATCATTGGCCGAAGATGGAAATAAGGTTAGAGCAACAATACATGGTACAGAATTTATAATTGATGAATGGGCGCCTTATTACATTGAAGGGTTACCAAAAGGAGAAATTTCAATTAAATTAGAGCTGATAAACTCAAAGGGGGATTTAATTGAAAGCCCATTTAATCCATCCCAAAGGACCTTTACCCTTGAAGAATAAAATGTATTAACTCTGAACCATTTTTTTCTATATTTATTAAAATTTACCAGGATGAAAAAATTAATATTATTGTTTGCTCTATTGACTTGTCTAAATAACTATTCTCAATGTGATGAAAACATTAAAATTCCTTTCGTAGATGGGACATTCGGTTATTATAAGGGGTGTTTGAATGATGAAAATCGACCTAATGGATCTGGTGTTTTAATAACCGATTCTTACAGACAAGAAGGTATCTGGCTTGAAGGGAGATTGAATGATCCCAAAGGAAAAACCACATATTTTAAAAACAATGAAGTATACGAAGGATTATATAAAAATGGAGTTCTTAGTAAAGGAAAGTATATACAGAAAAATGAAGATATTTTAATTGAGTATACTGGTGACTTTAATGGTGTTGTTTTTCAAGGTAATGGCTGTTTGGAATCAATTTCAGCGAATGGAAAAACTATCAAAAACGGAGAGTGGTTTAATGACGCACTTTATAAAGGAACTGAAAAAACCATATACAATAGTGGCTTAGTTACTATTAAGACATACGAACTTGGAAAATTGATAAAAGTAATTCGGAATGACAGGAATTATTATGACCCTAATGATATAGTGGGTGATACTAAGCGCAGTGTTATAAATTTAAAAAAACAGGGTTCAGAAAATGAATTGATCTCTTATAAAGTAGTAATGGATATAAGCGGAATTAGAGGCGAGTGGACTTTTGATACAGGTGCACAATTGACATCAATTGGACAAAGAATGTTCAATCGATTTGTTAAGGAAGGAATAAAATATAAAGACCTAAATCGAGAAATCAAAACATTTGGTGTTGGAGGAGAGTCTCAGGGTAAATTAGTCGTTCTTGATAATATAAAAATTGGAGATTATATATTAAATAATTTCATAGTCAAAGTTGCTTTGGATAATAATTATTCACTTTTAGGTACTGACTTTTTAAATAAATTTACAAATGTTGAGTGGAATATGAAAAAGAATGAGCTTAGTCTCGTTAAATAAAGTTTATTAATATCAAAAAAAAACAATGAAAAGAAAAGTAAATGCAATTTGGACAGGAGATGGTGCAGATGGTAATGGGGTTTTAACTTCTCAAAGTGGTGCCTTAAACAATATGCCATATAGTTTTAAAACTCGATTTAAAAATGATGACGGTAAGCTAGGAACTAATCCTGAGGAGCTTATTGCTGGCGCGCTTGCCGGTTGCTTCAATATGAAATTAAGCTTTGTTTTAAATGATGCTAATTTTAATCCCGAAGAATTAGAAACTGATGCATTGTTAACTTTTGAAGATGGAAAAATTACAATCATAGATTTAACTTTAAAAGGGAAGGTTGCTAACATCAGTACAGAAAAGTTTATTGAATTGGCAATTGAAGCAAAAAATAATTGTCCAATTTCAGGGGCTTTGAACTGTGAAATTAATCTTAATGCATCACTAATTTGAGATAATTCATCTCATATACAGCTAATACTCATTTTTTAATTTCAAAATAAAAGCACAGTATCCACTTTTTAAATAAAAATTAGGGGAAATAATGTTGTGTGGTAATTATAGTAGCCTCAGCATCGTCTCCTCTTGGGTCTGGTGCTGGAATTATATCCCTATTGGGAGTTATCCTTATGGCATCAACCCTTCCTATTAATCTATCCCTATTTCTATCGATTAAATATCCTTTTTTAGTCAATTCTTGTATTATTTCTGAATTAAAAGTATTGGGCTCTAAGTCAATATACTCTGGAAGCCATTGATGATGAAATCGTGGAGCATTAACAGCTTGTTTAATACCCATATCAAATTCAAAAACATTTAGAATTACCTGTAATACAGAAGTAATTATTGAAGACCCCCCTGGTGAGCCCAAGATTAGTGCAAGTTCCCCATTTTCTTCAACAATAGTTGGAGACATTGAGCTTAACATCCTTTTATTGGGGGCAATTTTATTTGACTCCCCCCCAATTAGTCCGTACATGTTTGCTACTCCGGTTTTAATGCTAAAGTCATCCATTTCATTATTTAAAAAAAAGCCGCCATCTTCAACAAAAAGCTTAGATCCGTAACTAGCATTAAGAGTTGTAGTTACCGAAACTGCATTGCCTTCTAAATCAACAATAGAGTAATGAGTTGTTTGATCACTTTCCTGCCAAAATATATCACCGGGATTTAAATCTTTGGATGCTGTTGCGCTCGAAAAACTAAATGAAGACATTCTTTTGTCTAGATAACTTTGATTTAATAATAAATCAACTTGAACAGTATTGAAATCTGGGTCTCCCAAAAATTTTGATCGATCTGAAAATGAACGCCTCTCACTCTCAACCATAAGTTGAATTGCTTCATTTGAATGAGGAGTGTATTGCCCAATGTCGTATGGTTCAATCATGGCCATTATTTGTGCCAAGCAAATTCCTCCACTAGAGGGCAAGCCCATACTATGAATTTTGAGATTTTTATATTCAAAACTAAGAGGAGCCCTCCATTTAGCATTATAATTCTCCAAATCCTTCAATGTCATTATCCCTCCTGAAGACTGTATGCTTTCTATGATTTTATCAGCAATCTTACCTTTGTAAAAACCATCCTTCCCAAATAATTTAATTTTTTCAAGAGTTTTTGCCATATCAAGGTTAACTATTGTATCGCCACTATTGAATTTTCTACCATAAAATGTTTCCTTGCCATTTAAAGAAATGAAATCTGCTCGATATCTATTTAAGCCAATTGCCTGTTTTTCCGTTACTACAAATCCATCTCTAGCAAGGTCTATTGCTGGCTGTATCAAATCTTCAAAGGGCATTGTACATAATTTACTATGCACCTCGAACAAGCCCGCAACAGTGCCGGGAACACCAACGGAGAGGCCACCTTGAATACTTTTATTTTTAATTACATCTCCTTTATAATTTAAAAACATTTTTTCGTGCGCTAACGAAGGAGCTTTTTCACGAAAATCCAGTGAACCTACCTGCCCTGTTTTATCTCTATACACTAAAAATCCCCCGCCCCCAATATTTCCAGCATTTGGATAGCAAACTGACAAGGCTAGGTCTGTTGCAACCATGGCATCAAAAGCATTACCTCCTTGATTCATTATTTCAATTCCTATTTTAGATGCCTCCACTCTTGCTGAAACAACTGCAGCAGATACTTTTTTAGATTGAAATTGACATCCAAAAAGAGNTGTTGACAAAAGCAGTAAGAATACATTTTTCATTTTTACAAATTTTAATTTTTTCGACCTAAAATTTATTTATTTTTACAAAATAACATAAAAATTATTCTTTGATGGAATACGCCTCACTAATTGTTGCGAGTATTATAAGTGGGTTAATTTTATTTCAGTCCATATTGATTGCCCCAAGCATTAACAAATTACTCAAAAAAAAAGAAGCAAGTACTTTCTTAAGATATATATGGCCAAAATTTTTCTTGCTTATTGGAACATTAAGNTTAACCTCTTTTATATTTGAATTTTTTAAAAATTCAAACACGGCTGTAGCCATATTATCAATTTCTGGATTCATATTTATGATAGTTTGCTTTCTAATCACTCCTACAATTAATAAAGCGAAAGACAATTCAAAAAAACAGCTTTGGGTGGTTCTCCATTTGTCAACTGTAGTGATAACATTAATTGTATTGATCATAAACATATTCATTATTTATAATAAATTATAAATATTCTTAACTAATGGATTCAAAACTAACNAGATGAAAAAACTAATCTTTCTCTCTGTTTTATTAATCATCGCTTGTGACAATAGTGATAACTCCGATGTTCCAAATATGTGTGTTGATCCAACTCTAATCGATTTAGAATTTGTNTGTACTCAAGAATATGAACCAGTTTGTGGTTGCAACGGGGAAACTTATAGTAATGACTGTATAGCGTTAAATAGTTATGGGGTACTACCCCCCTACTCTGATGGCGTGTGCGAATGATTATGTAAACTACTGCTTAANATCAACTTAAATTATTTATTAAATTTTTAACATAAATAAATTTATTTAACAATAATATTGCATAAAAATATAAATTTTATGCAAATGTTAAAGAATTTTATACTAAAATGGTATCCTGTTATTCTAGCGTTTTTATGTCTAGCGTATTCCGTTGGCCTTGGGTTGCTTGGTAGAACAGATGAGGCCTTATACTCTGCGCATTGGCCTGGTACAATACTATTGTTTGCACTAACAATTAGACAAAGGAGACGGTAATGGGAATTGAAATGTTCATAATAGGGTTTTTAATCTTTATCGTTTATGTCTACTTTTTGATATGGAATATATTCTATAGCACCAAAAAACAAAGAGAGGAAAATAGATATAATAATCAACCTGATGTCCTAGACTCAGACGGAATGGGAGACTTTAGTAGATTCCCAAGCGACAAGAATTAATCAAATTACATTAANCCAAGCTGTGTGTAAAAGTCAAGAAGGTCCATGAAATCTTGCTCAGCTGCNATTTTACCATCCTTCATCTTAACAAGTGTTGTTCCAGAAATATCAACTTTCATACCTGTGGCAGGAACTCCAAAAAACTCGCCATCATGTGTTCCTTTAAAATTCCAATGCTTAACAATTTTATCACCTTGCCCGAAAGCATCAATAATTGTGAATTCAGCATCTGAAAATCCAACAATGTAATTGTTGTAATAATTTTTAAAATTTTCTAAACCAATAATATCTCCGTCAGATGTTGCAATTGCGGTTACATTTTCGTCAAAAGAATCAGCGTTAATCAAATCTATTTGGCGATCGTTTATAATCTTATCCCAAACTGTTTTGTACATGTTGAGATTTACCTCTAACTGTTGCTTATCAGATTCCATTTTAAGATGTTTTTCAGATATTTGATTACAGCTAATCATCGTCATTAAAAGTAATACTGCGAAACAAGACTGAGCGTGTATTTTTAATT
The DNA here is from genome assembly GCA_002698705.1 of Formosa sp. Taxonomy (GTDB): domain Bacteria; phylum Bacteroidota; class Bacteroidia; order Flavobacteriales; family Flavobacteriaceae; genus UBA3537. Next base: position 8,813 of record NZZM01000035.1, read on the forward strand.
TTTTCATAGTTATTTTTATTTGCATAAATTTATAAAAAATATGCTCNAATGAAAGTGAATTTCGAAAATAATATATTGAATATTGATAATATCCCAAACTACGAAAAATCTACTCAGATAAAACTTGACAATAATTATCTCAAGGTTATTATTCTAAACTCTTTATTTTACTTTATCTTATTAACATGTGGCTTAATGATATGTTATTATTTTTTTGGAGTACTTAAATCTTCAAATAATATGTTTGGCATTTGCCTCATTTATATATTCTTTTGGATAACTTATGGGATTTATGTAAGGCTAAGTTTCGGCAAAAAAAGCTACAGCTTCAGGGATCATGATGTAATATACAAATTTGGTCTGTTCAATGAGACGTCTGTACTCATACCCTTTAACCGAATTCAACATATAGCATTACATCAAGGATTTTTTTCTAGAAAATTTGGGTTAGCGTCTCTGCAGTTTTATACGGCTGGGGGCTCAACAACTGATATAAGTATTCCTGGAATGAAAGTTGAAGTCGCAAAAAGCTATAAAGAAATTATATCTGATAAAATCGAAAAAATCAACTAAAGTATAGCCCTTGGACCCTTTAATTATTCAAAGATTTTCCGTCTTCCAAAAACAATCCGCAATTGGATCTGTTGTTTTATTTTTTCAGTCTTTAAGAAAGAATAGCTTTAACTTTCTCTATTTAATACTCCCTGCAATAAAAGGGAATTTCAAAATATCCTTATTCCTCCTTTTGGGATTTATAGTATTACTAGCAGTACTGGCCTACATAAAATACTATTATTTTAATTATAAATTTGACTTTGATAAATCTGCATTTATAATAAGAAAAGGGTTTTTAAAAAAAACGAACCTTAGTATTCCTTTTGAAAAAATTCAACAAATAAACATCAATCAAAATTTGATTCATAAAATATTTAATCTTTATGAAATTCAAATGGATACTGCGGGCTCTAAAAGNACTGAAGTTGACATAAAAGCTGTATCTAAATTGATTGCCCAGGATTTTAAAATAATCGCTGAACAAATTAAAAAATTATCAGATTTAAAAATAGACAACACGTCAGTTGAGGGTAAAGAAAAATCATTTGAAATAGACTTCATAACTTTAGTCAAAACAGGGCTAACAACTCGATATTTTGAAACCTTTAGCNTAATTGGGGGTGGCTTGTTTTTAGGGGTTCAATTTATGGAGGATTTAAAAAGAAATTATACCTCTGAAGCAATANATCTAATTGGAAAGGTTGACTANAATTTGGGAGTGATCAGCGNGATCGCTTTATTGATAATNCTAACAGTTCTTATTACAAATCTAATTTCTACGCTGATTAAGTACTATANATATAAAGCTATTAGAAAGTCTGAGAAACTAGAAATTAACTATGGCCTTATTCAAACAAAATCAGTTTTGATATCCCCTATNAAAGTTCAGCAGTTTCAAACCACTCAAAATTGGTTACAAAAAATAATGGGNATTATTGATGTNAAAATAAATCAAGCTTCTAGTCAACGAATTAGTCGCAATAATAAGAAAAATATTGCGGTCCCAGGTTGTACATATAATCAAAAACAAATTTTATTTGAATTTATCTTTGATAAAAAAATTAATAATGAGTTCATTGTAAAACCTAACATTAGAAAATTTATAATTAATTTTTCTTTCCTGAGTCTGACCCCATCTTTAATCATGGGTATAGTATATATGAAGTTTAATTTTTTTGAACACTTTTATTGGCTAATGTCCATAGGGTCTTATTTTATTATAAGTTTATTTATGTGCTGGCGATTTTATAAAAATAATACACTTTTTATCTCTAAAAGCTTCATACGTTTACAATCTGGCTTTTGGGATATCAAGACAAAATATATTGAGCAATTCAAAATACAATCTGTTATAATATCTCAGCCCTTGTGGTATAAAAGTTCAAATCTTGGAGATATTATTATATTTACTGCAGGTGGACGAATTACATTTAGGACTTGTAAATTTAGCACACTAAAATTAATTCTTAATAACATTGCTTTGAATGTTGAAACATCTACGAAAAAATGGATGTAGTACATAAAGGAGAATTATATTTCTAAGTTTGAGAACACATTACNAGTCCCTTTATAAATAACATATTAGTTTTTTTTATATATTTAAAAAAATTAATATTTATGGACCCTAACAAAATTGTGCTTTTCTTTTCAATATTTGTAAGCATATGCGTCTTTATTTGGGTGTGTAGCATCTTAAAGAGGGTTGATAAAATTTAATTGTTAATCCAATATTTCAATGAAAATAGCTCTTTCATTAATTCTAACTTTATTTTCTTTTTGTTTAAATTCACAAAANTTTGATAAAAGTATAACTAAATTATCTTCCAAATTTGAAGCTAATATTATAGAACTCAGACACTGGTTTCATCAAAATGCAGAGCTAAGTAATAGAGAATTTAAAACAGCTGAAAAGATTTCAGAGGAATTAATTAAAATAGGTTTGAACCCTCAAACTGGAATTGCTAAAACAGGTGTGGTAGCGGTATTAAAAGGAGGTAAACCAGGGCCTGTTGTAGCACTTCGTGCAGATATTGATGGACTCCCTGTTAAAGAAAGAGCAGATCTTCCATGGAAATCTAACATGGTTGGAGAGTACAATGGCGAAACAGTTCCTGTAATGCATGCTTGTGGCCACGATACACATACTGCTATTTTACTTGGGGTAGCTGAAATTTTATTTAATCTAAAAGAAGACATCCCTGGCACTATTAAATTTATCTTTCAGCCTGCAGAAGAAGGAGCACCAGCGGGTGAAGAAGGTGGTGCAGAACTAATGGTTAAGGAGGGGGTATTAAAAAACCCTGATGTTGATGCTATTTTTGGCCTTCACATTTGGTCCCAATTTGCTGCAGGAGAAGTGTTTCTTCGGCCAAAAGGAATTATGGCGGCGGTAAATGAATTTAGAATTGATCTTGAAGGTGTTCAAACCCACGGTTCAACTCCGTGGACTGGAGTAGACCCAATTGTAACGGCGTCTCAAATTATAAATAATATTCAAACTATAGTAAGTAGAAACCTCCCATTGACTGAGGCCGGTGCTGTAGTTACAATTGGCAGTATACATGGAGGAGTAAGNAGTAATATTATTCCTGAAANCTTGTATATGTTAGGCACCATCAGAACTCTAGATAAAACAATGAAAGCAACTGTATTAAAGCGACTTGAAGAAATCGTGTATAATACGGCTAAAGCTAATAACGCAAAAGCAAAAATTACTTACCAAGTGAGCTATCCAATTACTTATAACGACCCTAATTTGTACGAAAACATGTTACCCTCTCTTAAAAGAATTAATGGAGCAAATAATGTTCATTTAATGAATGCTATCACTGGTGCTGAGGATTTTTCATTTTTTCAAAAAGAAATTCCTGGCATGTATTTTTTTATCGGCGGTGCTAAAAAAGGAACCGACCCAAAAAAAGCTGCACCACACCACACTCCCGACTTTTATGTAGATGACTCAGCTATGATTACNGGTGTAAAATCTATGTCAACTCTTGCTCTTGATTTCCTAACAAACACAAAATAAATTTTAGTTAACAAGTAAAATTTAAGTATTTTTAAAAAATAAAAAACGATGAAAAAAATATTCTTTTTTTGTTTAATAACTATTGTAATAGTCTCATGTGCAATTAGTATTGGAAATACTAAAAAAGTTCAAACCAAAGAGTCAGACAAAATCACTGAAGAACAAGTTATGAATGCTTTTCATAATTTATTTGAGGTGTTAGACAAAGATGTTAATAGTTTTCAATCTCTAGTTACTGATGACTTTTTTATTTTTGAAAATAGTAGGCGGTATTCAACCAAAGAATTCATTGAATTTGTTAAAACTTTTGATATTATAAGTAGTAAAAGGAGGTATGAAAATATTTCTATTGATACCGACTATAATTCAGCACATCTTTCTCTAACACAATTTGGAGAGTTTATAATCAATACGCCGGATGGGAAAGTTAAGTTAGAGTTTGAATGGCTAGAGAGTACATATTTGGTTAAACAAGACGGAAAACTAAAATTCAAATTTTATTTTTCAGAAGCAATAAAAACTGATAATACCCTGATTGAGAACAAATAAACTTATTGGCAAAGAACTAAATTCTCTATGTTTATATTTTAATCTCTAAATATGAACTTTTTTAAATTTTAGTTTGCAACTAAAATTCAATACATTTNCGGAAATCTAAAATGAAAAAAATGAAAAAAATATTATTTGCTTTTCTTTCACTGTTAGCCATTGGCTGCGCTGAACAAAAGCCTGCAGAGCCAACCAACGGGTTTGGCCCGTATCAAGGTCAAACTGTCTATTTTGGTAATGAGTCAAGTATCGATGTTTTCAAAGCTATTGATGCAGCGTGGGCATCATTTGACTACAGTGCAATGAAAAATCTTATACAGGACGGTGGAAATTTTGTATTTGAAGATGGATATATTGCAACTACAGGTCAAGAATTTGTTGATAAAGCCGATGCTGAATATCAAGAATCTCTTGAAAAAGGAGAAGACTGGGGTTGGAATACAGACTATGCCTTTTCTGTTTACCCAAAAGGTTCAGATGATCCAAAGGCAACAAATCAAGAAGGAGAATGGGTAAATGCTCAATTCACTGGTACTGACGGCACTTATATTGAGTGGTATCACATAGTTGATGGAAAGCTAAAAAACTGGTACCAAACCAAGGGTGACTATATTATGCCCAAATAAAAATACTAAACAATCAATCTAAAATATTAAAAATGAAAAAAACAATTATTCTTTTGTTCTTATCGATTATTCTAACAGGCTGCCTAGAAGAGTCTAAATGCCCTGGCGATGAAAACCCAATGTCAGGATATATGCTTGGAGAAGATGTGCACACTACGCTAGTCGAAAACTTTATGAAAGCATATAGGGAAAATAATATCAGCTCTGCAAAAGACATGTTTGCTCCAGACGCTGTTTTTTCGGTAAATGACACAGAAATGAGCGTTGAAGATATGATGAAAGGTTTTAGTGCTGGGCATAAATTTTTTGAAAATATAACCCATAGCAATGTTGATACAGCAACTATGTATTATAACAATGGTCGTGTTTTTACAAATCTTTGGTACGACTGGAGTGCCGTTATAAAAAGTAGTGGAGAAACCTTGACGGCTAAGGGGTATGGCTGGTTTGAATGGCAAGATGGTAAAGTTGTTGAAGCTTACAACGCCTTTGATCCCACTGCCTATAATGCTGCAATGTCTACATCAAAATAAATTAAATAAATAACCAATAAATTTTAAAAAATGAAAAAAATAATTATGTTCTTCCTACTTATAGGAATGGCCGCTTCAGCCCAACAAATGGGTTTTAATTACATAGAAATTACTGCAGAGGAAAATTCTGAAAAAAGAATCGGAGAAATGTTCGACAATTATATGGATGGTAAGGAAATGAAATCCGGAGGAGTGTTTTTAGAACGTTTACNTCATGGCACTACAAGTGGTAGAACCCACCGAGTTATTTGGCTCTGGGAGCTTGATAATGGTGGTTTTGTGGAAGACGCAGATGAAAATGAAAGAAAAGCATTTTGGAGAGGCCTTAGTAATATGGTTGAAGAGTGGGGTGATGCTAAATCAGGAAGAATTCTAAATGCTCAGTTTGGAGATGATAAAGAAAATTCTTGGGCGCATGTTTGGGATATTAAAGCAGAAGATGAAGAGGCCTTTATCGCAGCACAAAACAAGTTAATTAAAAAAACTAATGGGACCTTTGATAACCGATTAGTTGGTTTTGGCACTTACGATATAAATAGACCAAACGGTGCAACGCATTGGATTGTAGTTTCGGGAAAAGATATAAATGACCACTTAAGCTTAGTAAACAAGCTTGAAAAAGAATTTGGTAAAGCATTCGATGAATATTTTGCTAGCCGTGGACAAGTAGAGTATATCCAAGACTTTATGGTTGAAAGACTAAAAACCTATTAGTTGTTACTAAAGTTTTTATATTAAAAAACCCGCTCAATAGAGCGGGTTTTTTTAATCGTTTAAAAATAAATTTACATGGATTTCACAAATGGTAACCCTGTTTTTTCATTTTCTACAATCTTTTTCCCAGCAGGAAGGTCGCATGAATTAGAGCGTTCGTCTTTAGCGAAATAATAAATCGTTTGATTTCTTCCTCCTTTTAAGACAACGTCTTTTGTGTGTAAATAATACGTCTTTCCTTTACTGTTTTTGAATGAATATCCCATAATATGATTTTAGTTTACACCAAATTACAAAAATTACTTCGTAATTTCCAAAAAAATCAACAGATAAATACAATTTTTCTTAAGAAGTAAAGCTAATTGTTGATAAAATCAATCGTTTTCGCTGCAACTTTTGCTAAATCATCAGAAATAGTGGGTTCATCCCAAGGGTGNTTGGAACCAAAAACGTGATTCGATTTATGAATTATACAAATATTGCTATTTGGACTCCATGAATGTAATACTTTTGCCTCAGAAACGTCAACAGCTAAATCAGCACTTCCATGTAAAATTAAGTGCGGAATATTTAAACTCTTTGCTGCCCTAGAAATTGTAAGCCGTTCTTCATTTTGTAAGAAATCTTTATAAAATTGGTAGTTATGTGGCATCAGTTGNTTCGTTCGCTTATTCTTAACAAAATAAACTCCAGACAAGGCCCATGATTTTAAAGCCATTTTTGCTGGAAATCTAAGTTTATAATCGCTTACACTTGCAATAGTAACTAGTTTCTTAATGCGTTGTTCTTCACTGGCCTTTATAGTGACTATTCCCCCTCCTCGGCTGTGTCCCATAAGTGTAATATTATTTATATCAATGGCTTTGGAATTTTTGTAAGTATCACACAGCCAATTGATAACAAACTGAAGGTCTTGAAGTTCTTTAGTATAATTATTTTCCGCAAATGCTTCTAAGTCAGGAAAATCAACAGGTTGTTTTTCAGTTCCTCCATTGTGAGAAAAGTTAAACTTTAAAAATGAAATCCCATTTGAAGAAAATGTCTTAGCAAATAATCCCCATGCTCCCCAGTCTTTAAAGCCTTTGTATCCATGACAAAAAATAACTATTGGGGCGTTGATAGATTCTTTCTTGTGTTGTAAATCATAAATTATGGGGCGGCCGTTAGGTCCTTTAATTATTCCATTTTTATTAAGTTCCATCTAAATCTCCTTTTCAATAAATTCTTTTTCTATATCGAATANTTCTAAAAGTAAGGCTTTAAGTTCTATCTCAAAAAAATCTAGAAACTCTTTTGTAATTTGAGTTTGTTTCATAGCGCCTCGGCCGGCTTTGTCTTTTTTAGTGAACTTTAAAACTCCTGCTTTTAAATTCTTGAAAGATATNATTCCAGCCTCAAAAGGACTGAGGTTATTATCTGCCTGATTTAGGATATAAGTATACATTAAGACTTGAAAACTTTTGCTATGCGCTTTGTAGTCTTTAGTTATTTGATTCCAATCTACGAGATTTAAATCTGTCTGAGTTACTTTGGATGTTTTGTAGTCAATAATTCTTCGACTACCGTCACATAAATCCACCCTGTCAATATTGCCCTTTAGACAAATAGAATGGTTGAACTCTGGATATTTAACACTAATATTCACGGATTTTTCAAGAGCTTCAATTTTAATTTTACGGCCTTGTTTCAAGTCTTTTATCTCATGGTTAATAAAATTATAAATATGGCGCTTAGCTATTTCAAAGCTTATTAAATTCTTACCTCTTTTAATATTACCTTTTTTATAAATTTTAGTAAAATTTTCAANCACTGTTGAATCTATAAGAGATTTCGCNGCTTCTAACTTTTTAACCTCTAAAAAATNACCAACAAATGGTTTATAAATAGCCTCTAAAGAANTATGAACAACTGTCCCAAATGTATTAGCCTTAATGGTTTCTTCCAACTCATTACTTTCTTCTAAGCCTAATATTTTATGATTATAAAAATCAATTGGGTTTCTAATATATTGCCCTAAAGACGANGGTGAGAAGCCATTNTGNGCTAANANTCTAAGCTTTTCTAAAATATCTTCAGTTTTTTTAACACTAGNTAAGGAGTTGTCCAAACTAGTAATCATTGGCGTTAAAATTTGGTGNTTAATATGATGAATATTCTCCAATTCTAACTGAGCAATAAAACGACTAGGCTCCCCACCTTTAAGTACATCAGGTTCTGTGTTATAGATTAAATGAATATTCTTGGATCGTTGTAATAGTCGGTAAAAATGGTACGTGTAAATAGCATCTTTTTCTTTATGGGTCGGCAGTTCATTTTCTAACTTTACATCAAATGGAATAAATGAATTTTGAGTCTTACCAGCTGGTAGAATCCCCTCATTAACCGAAACAACAATAATAGTTTCAAAATCCAAAACACGAGATTCTAACATGCCCATAATCTGTAAGCCTTTTAAAGGGTGGCCTTTAAAGCTTAGAGTTTCATTAGCTAGTAGTTCCTTAAAAACAGTGTGTAAGGTTTTAATTGAGCCAATGGCGTTATAATTAGTTACATAATACTGAATCTGACGAAAAAGCTCCAAAAATCGCTGCAAATATTCTAGCGCTAAAACATTTTTCAATCTATTCACTTCATACTTTTCTTTAAGCACAAATAATATGTTAATAAGATGTTCCGTGGCCATTTGGGGCGAATCAATACATCCTCCAAAAATAAGTTCAATTTCTGCTTCACATCCTTTGGAGATCTTTAATAAATCAAAAAGTGAAATGTTTGTAAGATTTTGTGTCTTTATTTCTTTAATTATGTTGTGTACAACATTAACACTATCATGACTAAATAAGGCCATAATAAAGGGGTGTGTAAGTAAATTTATAACATCCTTGTAATAGAAAGTCTTTGTTTTGCCATAAGACAGCTTAAACCATTGGTCCACTAGCGATTTTAAAGGCGTTTGTGCTAAAGGCAGACCCATTGTTATATTTATTGTGTCAATAGCCTTTGGTAAAGAGTTTAAAATAGGTNAAAGTAANGTTTCATCTGCTAAAACTAAAGCTGTACTTTCAAGTTTNTTTTCATNAAATAATTCACACAAAAGNTCACCCACGTACTTAGCCTGNCCTATTTGTTTGGGAGCACCNGTAATGCTAATATTTTTAGGCTTTTTNTAGTTATTATTAAGCCAATTAAANCTGTGNGATTTATAATATGCCCATTTTTGTTTGTAATCCCTTAAAAATAATCCTGCATCATGGTATGAGCTGTTAATAAAAGTAGTATCAGTATCCCAAAATATGCATGCCCTATCTTGTTGTAAAAGCTCTTGAATAATCAATGACTCAGATGAATTTAAAGCATTAAACCCAAGAAAAATGTGTTTTCCTCTTTTCGTATATTGTAAATACGCTTCTAAGTTTTGAACTGCAGTTTTATAAATTAGTCCTTGGTATCCTACGTTTGATCTAAGTAAGCGCTTGGAAAATTTATCATAATATTTATTTAAGTCCTTCCAAAAGCTCAAATATTTCTTCATCATGTCAGTTGGGTCTGAACTTAAAGACCAATGATTAATTTCTTGTATTGCACTTAAATATTGAAATATTTTTTTGGGCTTAACCAAATGACGGTCTATTTCATTAAAATCTTGAATGACAACGGGTGCCCAAGTTGAAAAGCGATCAAAAGTTTGTAAATCATTTTTTTTTGTTAAGTCCTTATAAACCGAATAAAATTCAAATAAGGTTTCAATATTATTAACTAGCTTTAGTTGAGATAATTCTTCAATAAAAACTTCAATTGAAATAATTTCTGGTAAAAATCCTGGGCTATTTGCTTGTTTAATTATTTCATTTTTAAGAAATAAACCTGCACGCTTACTGGGCAAGATGAAGGTACATGTAGACAAATCCTCATCATTAGATTTTAAATCCTGTAATACGTCTAGAATAAAACTTTGCATCATATAAAAATAAAAAACGCTTCGCAAATGCGAAGCGTTTTAAATATTATTTTTCTAATGTGTTTTGTTAATTATCTAACTTTACTTCAACACGTCGGTTTTGAGCCATTCCGTCTTTAGTGTCGTTTGTGGTGATTGGAGAAGTTTCTCCAAAACCTATAGAACTTAGTCTGTTAGGGTCAACACCATTTGAAGTTAAAAATTCAACAATAGATGCAGCTCTTTCCTCAGAAAGTGTTTGGTTAAATTTTTCGGAACCAATACTATCTGTATGACCTGCAATAATAAAATTAGCTTTAGGATATTCTATAAGTATTGCAACAATAGCTTGTAGAGTTTCATTAGCCGCTTCTTGAATGGAAGACTTCCCATAATCAAAATTAATTGTTTTGGCATAGCTTGAAAGCATTGCTTGTACCTTTTCACTAGGGACTTCTGGGCATCCATTATTTGCTAGAGTACCTGCTTCATTAGGGCATTTGTCGTCTTTATCAACAACATTATCTCCATCAGTGTCTGGCCATGGACATCCTCTATTGCCTCTTGGTCCAGCACTATTAGGACATGTATCTCTTTGGTCTGTTATCCCATCACCATCACTATCTGGACATCCTGCCATTTCTGATAATCCGGCAACTTTTGGGCATCTATCCTTGTCGTCTGAAACCCCATCGCCGTCAGTGTCAGGGCAACCTGAGTATTCAGCCAATCCAGCTGTTTGAGGGCAAGTGTCTTCTGAGTCTTGAATTCCATCGCCATCAGAATCAGGGCATCCGCTAAAAGCGGCAATACCAGCAACATTAGGACAAGCATCATTTTTATCATAAATTCCGTCGCCATCAGTGTCAGTACC
>NZZM01000036.1 GCA_002698705.1 Formosa sp.
TGACAGAAACAGTAGCATTATCAGGTGCACCTGAAGCAGATATTACAGTCATTGCATTGTAATCATTGTATGTATTGAATTCAAATTCAAAAATCGCGTCTTCGCCAGTTTCAGGACAAGAAAAAACCGGAGAATTTGTAGCAGTAATAGTAAAGTCATTAGATACACTACAATTAGATGTAGTGTTAGGTTTAAATTGACTTTCTAAAAAGTTTAGATATGCTTCAGATACATTAATTTGACCTTGAGTAAACATGTACATGCAGGCTTGGTTTGTATAGTCCATATAATTCATAGAAAGGTCATATTCTCCAGCAACACATCCAGGTAGATCTCCAGCTCCTGGACAACCATAGTTTGCAGAATCGGAAATAGGGGTGTCATCTATACCGTCGTCTACTCCACAACCTCCATTAGCCCATGTGTGGGGTAAGTTAAAAAAATGACCAGCTTCGTGAGTTGCTGTTCTACCCAAATCGTATGGAGAGTTTGTGCCTGAAATATTTGAACCGGGACAATTCAGTTCTGTTGCAAAAACATTGTTATCAATAACCACTGCATAACCTCCACCAATACTACCACCTAAAGGAGAGAAGCCCAAAACATTTCCGCCAATATTTGCGACAACAATATTAAAATATCCAACCCAAGCGTCGTCCTGGTTTCCATTACCATTTGTCACGTAATTACCATCTCCGTAAGTTTGCCCAATTGTTATTGCAGGTTGACCTTCAACTAAATCTGGATCCCATCCATTTGGATGGTTTTGTGTTGCTAAACAAAATGTTAAATTAGCAGCACCATGCACAACACCTGGGTAAAATACGCTTGCTGCGTCCCATAAATCCGCATCATCGTTAGTAGCAGTCCAATCAGCATTTAAAACATCAATTTGGCTTTGTGCCATATTTTCTAAGCAACTTCTGTCAGCTTCATTAGCTTCTGGAAAGTGAACAGCAACAGGAATAATGACAGTGTTCATTGAACTTTGTCTATTATTTGGTCTATTCTCTAAAAATAATTTGAATTTATTTTGATTATCATTCCACTCTTTTGCAAATACAGGGTCTTTCATCTTTTCTTCCATATAGTGCTCCATTCCACAAGGTTCAGTTTGAGCTTTAACGAGATTACTTATTAAAATGAATATTGATAAAACGATTACAGACTTTTTCATATATGCATAATTTTGCTTGGCAAATGTAAAGAATTTATGTGGTCAATTGTGGACATTAACAAAAAATTGGATTAATTACAGTATGTTAAGTTGATATAAATTAATTTATTAATGGGATTTGCAACCTAATAAATATTACTAAAAATTCTTTTTAATTGAATTATTCTACAATGATTTTTTTAACAACTTTAGCGTTGTTTGTAGAAATAGTCATTAAATACGTACCAGGCTTCACATTCTTCAGATCTATTGATTGATTGAAATGAATTGTGTTGTAGCTGAAATTATTTTTTAAAATCTCTCTTCCTAAAATATCAAAAACACTAATATTTACATCAGAGTCATTAAATGAATTAAACTCAATATTGAAGGCCCCATTATTTGGATTTGGATATACAAGAACGTTTTTCGAATTAAAGTTGTTTTTATCTGTACCAAGAGCTACCTCAGAACAAATTTCAATTGACCAATCATTCAAAACACCAACATCTTCATTATAACCATCTTGTATTAAAAGAGTCCATTCCCCCTCTGAAGTCATTCCCTCGAAAATACTCAACGGTTCATAAGGAGCATAAGTGCCTACTGTAGGATTCGCACATTGAATAGCACTAGCGTCGTCACTAAAAGTTACATCAAAACCGTCTTCACTTCCACAATCTCTTCCCCAAAGAATTGCATAAGTTGTATCATCAGGATGGTATAAGACCACTACAAGATCTTGTATATATGTGTGACTAACATCTACATTAGCTGTTAAGGATGAAATTACACCTAAATCTGGGAATGTAATTGCAGAAGTAACAGCATCACCATATTCATTGTTACCAATACCATCAGGAATTTCTAGTCCCACATTATCTCCCGAATAAATTTCATTACACTCGATTGAGGTACAATTATTTTTAAGAACAACATCAATAGTCTTTGTTGAAACAAAACTGCTTGCTGTAAGAGTTATTGTGTAATCTCCCTGAGTAGTATTTACTAAATTTCCTATAGTCATTGTTATTGTACCATTTGAATTTATGAAAGTCGGAGTTATAGAAATAGTGGAGTTTTCTGGCGCACCCTCAGCTGAGATAAAAGTAGTAACGTTATAATCATTGATAGTACTAAAATCAATTTCAAAAACGGCATCTTCACCAGTCTCTGGACAAGAGAATACAGGTGAGTTAAGTGCAGTTAAATTAAAATTAGGTTCAGTAGATCCAGCGCAATTTGAGGTTGTATTCGGCTTAAAATCGTTTTGTACTGCTGTTAAGTAAGCTTCTGCTACATCCATTTGACCCTGAGAAAACATATACATACACGCATCATTTGTATAATCCATGTAGTTCATGGATAGTTCATATTCACCAGAAACACAACCAGGTATATCACCAGGTCCAGGGCAACCTCCGTTAGAACCACTAGCTAGTGGAGTATCCGAAATTCCGTCATCTACTCCACAACCGCCATCACCCCATATATGATATAAATTGAAAAAATGACCTAGTTCGTGGGTTGTAGTTCGACCTAAATTATATGGAGCTCCTGGGACCACACCTGATCCAGGACAACCAGACCCAGATCCAAAAGCTTGGTCATCCATTGTAACCGCTGAACCTTGTGCAATTGATCCTCCAAGTGGAGAAAAACCTAATGCTCCAATATTTCTAATAACAAAATTTAGATAACCTGACCAATTTCCATCAACATTGTTTCCATTTCCAAAATTATATCCTATTGTGACAGCGGGATTACCCTCTATTAATTCGTTATCTATGCCTACAGGGTGATTTTCTGTGGCAATACAAAAAACCACATCAGCTGACCCATGTTCTGTATTTGGATAAAAAACACTCGCAGCATCCCAAAGGCCAGCGTCTTCGTTTGTAGCCGTAAAATCAGCATTAAGAATATCTATTTGATTTTGTGCTAAGGCCTCTAAACAAGCTCTATCAGACTCATTTGCTTGCGTGAAGTGAACAGCGACAGGAACAATGATAGTGTTCATTGAACTTTGACGTTTATTTCTTGAAGTTTCAAATACTTTATTAAACTTGGCTTGGTTTGACTTCCATTCTTGTACGAAAACAGGATCTTTCATTTTTTCCTCCATATGTTCTTCTGTTCCACAGGTTCTTGACTGTGATGGAGAAATGTAAAAGCATAGTAGTGATAATATTACAAGTATTTTATTTTTCATGAGTTTATGTGATAGCTTTGTAATACAAAATTAATCAAATTAAAATTATATTTTGAATATTAAAAAATTACTTAAAGCGTTTTATTGAATTTATCTTTTTTTATCTTCGTATGGCATTAATTAAAAAATTATTTTGAAAATAAAAACCGCAGACGACTACGACCAAATTAATGACTCGATTGTTACCATTGGAACTTTCGACGGGGTTCACACTGGACATCAAAAAATTATCAACAAGCTGGTAAGTATTGCAAAAATAAATAAATTACAAGCCTTAGTTTTAACTTTTTTTCCTCATCCAAGAATGGTAATTCAAAATGATTCAGGAATAAAATTAATTAATACAATTGACGAAAAAGAGAATCTATTAGAAAATTTGGGTATTGATCATTTGGTTTTGAAAGAATTTACTAAAACATTTTCACGTCTTACTGCCTTAGAGTATGTTCGTGATTTACTAGTTAATAAATTAAAAGTTAAACACGTCATCGTTGGGTATGATCATCATTTTGGAAGAAATCGAACTGCAGGCATTCAAGAGCTAAAAGAATTTGGTGCCTTTTATGGCTTTAAAATTACAGAGATTGGTCCTAAGGAAATTGATAATGTAACAGTCAGCTCTACTAAAATTAGAAAAGCATTGTCAAATGGAAAGATATCCATAGCCAATAAGTTTTTAGGTTATAATTTTATGCTTTCAGGTAAGGTTGTTAAGGGAAAAGGATTAGGTAATAAACTTCATTTTCCAACCGCTAACATACAAATAGAAGAAACTTACAAATTAATTCCTAAGTTTGGTGTCTATTTGGTTCAATCTAAATTTGATTCTAAACTATTTTTTGGTATGATGAATATTGGAAAAAATCCTACAGTTTCTAGAGGAAATCAAATCTACATAGAAGTTCATTTTTTTGATTTCAAATCATATATTTATGGTAAATTTTTGACAATTGAACTTTTGGATTACCTACGAAATGAAATTAAATTTCCAAATATTGAAGCCCTTAAAATTCAGTTAGAAAAAGACAAAGTAAATGCAAGAAACCACATTGATTTAATATCAAAAATGTGACATACTTGCATTGATTTGATTAAATTTGTTGTTAAAAAAAATTATTAATGCTTGAGGTAGGATTTATCAAAAATAATAAAGATGAGGTTATAGCCCGTTTGTCTAAACGAATAAAGGGTGCAGAGGATACCGTAGAAAACGTCTTACAACTTGATGTTTCTAGAAGAAACTCTCAAGCTAAATTAGACGATACTGCCTCGAAGCTTAATAAATTATCCAAAGAAATTGGCAAACTTTTTAAATCTGGTCAAATTGAAAAAGCGAATTTGATTAAGCTTGAAACATCTGATTTAAAAGAAAAAAAGGCAATTCTAACAGAGGAGTTAAATAAAAAGACCGCTGCACTACAGGATTCGCTTTATCAAATTCCAAACATTCCTCATTCGTCTGTTCCCAATGGAAACTCTGAAAATGATAATGAAGAGATATTTAGCTCTGGTTCAATTCCCAAACTACACCAAAATGCTTTACCACATTGGGAATTAGCAAAAAAATTTGATATTATAGATTTTGAACTTGGAAATAAAATAACAGGTGCTGGCTTTCCAGTTTACAAAGGTAAAGGGGCAAGTCTTCAGCGTGCATTGATCAATTATTTCTTAGACAAAAATATAGCAGCAGGATATAACGAGGTACAGGTACCTTATTTAGTTAATGAAGCTTCGGGACTGGGTACGGGTCAACTTCCTGACAAAGAGGGTCAAATGTACCACGTTACAAATGAAGATTTATATTTAATACCTACTGGTGAGGTTCCTGCTACAAATATCTTTAGGGATGTTATTTTAAAATCCAATGAGCTGCCAAAAAAATTGACTACATACACTCCTTGTTTTAGAAGAGAGGCAGGTAGTTACGGTTCTCATGTAAGAGGTCTAAATCGATTACACCAATTTGATAAGGTTGAAATTATTCGTTTAGAAAACCCTAGTGAATCATACAAAGCATTAGAAGAAATGGTCGCTCATGTAAAAACTATTTTGGAAGAACTAAACTTACCATATCGTATTTTGAAATTATGTACTGGTGATTTGGGCTTTACGTCTGCTATGACCTATGATTTTGAAGTATTCTCAACAGCTCAAGATCGTTGGCTTGAAGTATCCTCGGTATCAAATTTTGAAACTTTCCAGGCGAATCGTTTAAAGCTAAGATTTAAGAATAGTATAGAAAAATCTGAGTTAGTTCACACACTCAATGGAAGCTCTCTTGCATTACCACGTATTCTAGCTGGAATTTTAGAAAATTATCAAACTGAAAAAGGGATTTATATCCCTGAGGTTTTAATCCCTTACACAGGATTTAATTGTATCAATTAATAAATAAAATTATTACCTGAAAATTAGTGTTTTTATTAAATTAATATAATGAAATCATCAATATCCTTCTTTTTCGGATTACTTTGTTTTTTAAGTTATTCTCAATCCGATTTAGATTTAGCAGAATCATATTACGGAAATGGTGAATTTAAAAAAGCTCTGTATTTATTTAAAAAGTTACAAACCGTTCAACCGAATAACTCTAAATATTCTTTTAGAGTCATTAAAATTTATCAAGAATTAGAAAAATTTGAATCTTCACACTCATTGATTAACAGTCAGTTAAAAAAATCAAGAAACCCTCAATATTTAATTGAACTTGGTTATAATTATCAGTTGCAAAATAAGCTGGATTCCGCTAAAGTTTACTATAGTAAAGCTATAGATGTAGCAAGAGAAAAGCCCACTTTAAGCTACACTATTGCACTCAGATTTGAGGAACATTCATTGGTCGATCAGGCTATTCAAGTTTATGAATTAGCAATTTTAAAAACAAAAAACAGCAATTATAATTATCGTTTAGCTGGGTTGTATGCCATAAAACAAGATGTTGAAAATATGTTTTTAAATTATTTGATCTTTACAGAAAAAAGCAATGCTTATAACAATCAAATTTTACAGCTTTTTAATGATTACATTACAGAAGATCCTAATTCAAAGTATAATCAAATTTTAAAAAAAATAATTTTAAAAAAACTTCAATATTCTTCAAACACCTTTTGGAACCAAACACTAAGTTGGGTTTATATCCAAGAGAAAGAATATAAAAAGGCATTAACTCAACAAAAGTCGATATTCAGACGTAATCAAAAATCGTTACAAGGTATAATTGATATTGGTTTCTTAGCAATGGAAAGTAAACAATATGAAATCTCAGTTTCAGCTTTTGATTTCATCATTGAGAAGGTCCAAGAGCCTAAAATTATTTTAGAAGCAAAACTCCAGATTTTAAAATTAGACTTACTTAGATTTGCTTCTCCAGACTTTAATTTAATTAATTCTCAATTTCTAACTTTAATAAAGCGTTACGGAATTAAGGACAGCACTATTGATTTACAGCTCTCATATGTTGATTTTTTGTTAGATAGTTTAAACAAATATGATTCTGCTGCTAACTTTTTAACAGATAATTTAAAAATTAAAATGTCAAAAATTAACCTTGCTAAAATTAAAATAAAACTTGCAGATATTCTTTTAAGGCAAGAGCAATTTAATCGGGCTTTAGTTTTTTATACTCAAGCTCAAAGTCAAATTAAAAATAGTAGTTTAGCTCAGGAAGCAAGGTTTAAAGCTGCTAAGACAAGTTATTTTAAAGGCGATTTTGAATGGGCAGAAGCCCAACTGAAAGTTTTAAAATCTTCCACATCTCAATTAATAGCCAATGATGCACTTGAACTTCAGTTATTGATTACAGACCATAAATTAGGGGATAGCTTGCAAAGTGCATTACGAATTTACTCTAAGGCTGATATGTTACAATTACAAAAAAGACCATCTGAGGCTATTGATCTTTTAGATACATTAATCACTACTTACCCAAACAACCCAATTGTTGATCAGGCTTTATTACTACAAGGCCGTTTGATGGAAAAAAATGGTAATTATTTGGGTGCAATAGAAAAATATCAAAATTTAATACACGATTTTTCAACAGAAATTTTAGCTGACGATGCGTATTTTGATTTAGCTGAGCTTTACAGAACAGTTTTAAATATGCCCCATAAAGCCAAGGACTGTTATGAGAAAATTATTTTCGATTATCAAGATAGTATTCATGTTGTTGAATCAACAAAACACTATCGTAATTTGAAAAGTAAATTAAAAAATACGTCAGAAATTCGATTATGATTATATACAATATCACAATGAATATTGACGAATCCATCCATATTGAATGGCTAGAATGGATTAAAGAATATGTTCAACAAATTTTGGCCACAAACTTGTTTGCTAAAGTTGTTCTTATCAAAGTTTTAGTTGATGAAGACATGAGTGGTATAACTTATTCTGTTCAATATTATGTAAATTCAAAACTGGATTTGGAAGTTTTCCAAAATAAATATTACGCAGACTTTCAATCCATAGCTCTAAAACGTTTTGGTGATAAAATGCTGATATTTAGTACAGAACTTGAACTAATAGAAGAATTTAAATTTATTAAATCACAATGAGAGTAAAACCAAAAAAACATTTAGGACAACACTTTCTACGGGATACATCTATTGCTAAAAAAATTGCCAATACACTTACAATGGAAGGTTATGATATGCTTTTAGAAATTGGTCCAGGTACTGGAGTTCTCACCACTCATTTATTAAAAAAATCTATAGAAACTTTTGTTATTGAAATTGATTTTGAATCAGTTACATATCTTAAATCTCATTTTTTATCATTATCAGAACATATAATAGAAGGGGATATATTGAAATATAATTTTTCCAAAACTTTCGGAAAAAGGCAGTTTGCAATTATAGGTAATTTCCCTTATAATATTTCTACACAAATTATATTCAAAATGCTCAAAAGTAGACATCAAATTCCAGAATTTTCGGGAATGTTTCAAAAGGAAGTAGCCCAAAGAATATGTGTCAGTGAAGGAACTAAATCATATGGAATCTTATCAGTTCTTGTTCAAGCATTTTATAAAGCAGAGTATTTATTCACTGTCCCTCCTTCTGTTTTTAATCCTCCTCCCAAAGTAGATTCAGGTGTTTTACGTTTGATAAGAAAACATAATTTTGATTTACCTTGTAACGAGATACTTTTTTTCACAACTGTTAAAAGCGCTTTTCAACAAAGGCGAAAAACATTGCGAAATAGTTTAAAAGCATTCAATTTATCGCATAATTTAAAAGCAAATACTATCTTTGACAAGCGTCCTGAACAGATTTCAGTAGCATCCTTTATAAAATTGGCCACTGCTATTGAAGAAGATCAAAAATAAATTAATTGTGGAAAAGTCAAAAAAGCATATTCCTTTTGAAATTTCAATAACCATGTTGGAAGCAATTGAATTAGATATCAGAAATAAAAATGATAGCTCTCTACTAATGCAATTTAGTGAGTTACATTACGCTGATATAGCTGAAATTTTAGATGAATTAAATTTATTTCAAGCAACTTACATAATTAAACTTTTGGATAGTGAACAGACCTCTGATATTTTAGCAGAGCTAGATGATGATGTCCGTGAAAAGATTTTAGAAAATTTATCTGCTAAAGAAATTGCTGAGGAAGTTAAAGAGTTAGACACTGATGACGCTGCCGATATATTGTCAGAGCTATCTCCAGAAAGAAAGGAAAATGTAATTGCCCAAATTGACGATAAAGAATTAGTTGCCGATATTAATGAATTATTAGAATATGATGAAAACACAGCCGGTGGATTAATGGCAAAAGAATTAGTAAAAGTTTATGAGACTTGGACAGTTGCAGGTTGTCTAAGGAAAATTCGTCTTCAGGCAGAAAATGTCAAAAGAGTACATTCTATATATGTGGTTGATAAAGCCAATAAGTTGATTGGGCGTTTATCTTTAAAAGACTTACTGATTTCTAAAAATGAAACTAAAATTAGTGATATATACATACCAAAAGTTGATTATGTTCATTTCAATGATGATGACGAAGATGTAGCGCGATTAATGACTAAATACGACTTAGAAGCCATTCCAGTCGTAGATGATGAAAAAACACTTTTGGGACGAATTACAATTGATGATATTGTTGATGTAATCATTGAAGAAGCTGAAAAAGATTATCAGTTAGCTGCGGGTATTACTCAAGATGTTGATTCAGAGGATAGTATTTTAGCATTGACAAAAGCACGATTGCCTTGGCTTTTTTTAGGACTTATCGGTGGAGTTGGCGCAGCCATTATAATGGGGAATTTTGATTCTATTATTAAAGATTTTCCAATTATTTTACTTTTCACCCCGCTAATTGCAGCTATGGCAGGTAATGTAGGAGTCCAGTCAAGTGCCATAATTGTTCAAGGTTTAGCAAATGATGATATTAAAGGGAGTATAAATAATCGCTTGATTAAAGAAATGTTTTTAGCTACTTTGAACGGAGTTGTGTTAGCTGTTTTTTTATGTGGTTTTATATATAAATTTTGGGATCAAGATATTCAAACTTCTTTAGCTGTGTCAGTTTCCTTAGTGGCAGTTATAATTGTAGCAGGAATTGTAGGTACATTTATTCCTTTATTTCTTCATAAAAGAGGGATTGATCCCGCTATTGCCACAGGTCCTTTTATAACCACAAGTAATGATATCTTTGGTATTCTAATTTATTTTATCATTGCTAAATTTATATTAAATATATAAAATGAATATTCTTCACGTTGATGTTAGTCATCCTTTATTGATTGACAAATTAACGATTTTAGGACATAAAAATGATATTGATGTTTTAAGCTCTAAAACCAAAATCATTTCCAAAATTAACAATTACGAAGGGCTAATTATTCGAAGTCGTTTTTTGATAGATAAGCTATTTTTAGATCGTGCAAAAAATTTAAAATTTATTGCTCGAGTTGGTGCTGGTATGGAATCGATTGATGTTGAATATGCGCAACAAAAAGGCATTATTTTAATCACAGCTCCAGAAGGTAACAGGAATGCGGTAGGCGAGCATGCGTTGGGTATGCTATTATCTTTATTTAACAATCTCAATCGTGCTGATAAAGCTGTTCGTCAAGGATTGTGGCTGCGTGAAGAAAATAGAGGTGTAGAATTGGATGGTAAAATAGTTGGTATTATTGGATATGGTAATATGGGTAAGGCATTTGCAGAAAAATTAAAGGGTTTTAACGTAAAAGTTTTGTGTTATGATATCAAATCAAATGTTGGTGATGAAAATGCGAAACAAGTACCGCTTTGTGAATTTCAAAAAGATGTGCAGATAGTAAGTTTACATACACCAGAAACACCAGATACTATTGGTATAATCAATAGTAATTTTATAAAACAATTCAACAATCCTTTTTGGTTTATAAATACTTCAAGGGGTAAGAGTGTAATAACAGAGGATTTGACTGCAGCGCTGCAGTCAGGACAGATTTTAGGAGCTGGATTGGATGTTTTGGAGTATGAAAAAAGTTCATTTGAAGAGTTGTTTGAAAATAAAAAAATTCCAGATGCATTTCAATATTTAATAGAGAGTGATAAAGTTTTACTCTCCCCTCATATTGCTGGATGGACTATTGAAAGTGATAGAAAATTGGCCTTTGTTATTATCGAAAAAATAAAAACAATTTTTCATTAAAAATTTTTTATTTTTTAACCTCATCGGTTACTATTTGAACAATTTTTGATGTAATTTGTTTCAATAGAACGGTTCTGTTTTTTTCAATTTCAATAATAGAATTAGTAGTATAATTCCTTAATGTGAAAATATTAACATTTTTGTTAATTTTCAAATTATATTTAGCCTTTAATTGTTGTGAAAGCAGATCTAACTTATTAAAGTTATTTTCTACACAGACATTAAAACTAATGGCAGAGTTTTGAACTAAATTTATTTTCATTTTACTCAATTCTAAGAGATTGAAAATGTGGGCAATATTCTCTTCCATGATATAAGAAAAGTCTAAAGATGAAACTGTAAGTAAGGTTTGATTTTTTCTTAGTGTATAGCATGTAATATTTGGTTTTAATTTTAAACCTTTGCCAACTATTGTACCAGGCTTATTTGGGTTCGTGAAAGATTTTACATGCAAGGGTATTTCTTTAAGTTTTAGCGGCTGTAGTGTTTTTGGGTGTATAACAGATGCCCCGTAATAAGAGAGTTCTATTGCTTCTTCGTAAGACAAGCTTTTAAGAAGAGTAGAGTTTTCAAAGTATCGCGGATCAGCATTTAAAATTCCAGGAACATCTTTCCATACAGTCACGCTTTTGGCGCTCAAACAATATGCAAATATCGCTGCGCTATAATCACTTCCCTCACGTCCTAGTGTAGTTGTAAAGTTATTATCATCACTTGCAATAAATCCTTGGGATACAATAAACTCTTTAGGTTTTGCAGCTTTTTTAATATTTGCAAGTGTGATATCCCATTTGACTTTTGCATTTCGATAATTTTTATTAGTTTTTATCAATTCACGGACGTCCATCCAAGTATTCTTAACTCCTTGGTCGTTGAGGTAATAGCTTATTATAGTGGTAGAAACAAGTTCTCCATACCCAATAGTTTGATCGTATATAAAATTATAATTAGGTGATTTGTTAAGTCTATAAAAATCATTTAGCTCTTCAAATAATTTTGAAATTTTTTCAAATACAGGATGCTTAACATCTTCAAATAAGTCTAATAAAATACAATTATGGTATTTTTTAACTTCCTGTATACTACTTTGTAGTTCATGTTTAGCATTATAATAATTTTGAATAACCTTTTCAAGTGCATTAGTTGTTTTACCCATTGCTGAAGCAATGATAAGAGTTTCTTTAGTACCAGTGATTTCAAGTACTTTTTTTAAGTTTTTAACCCCTTGAGCATCTTTTACTGAAGCACCTCCAAATTTTAAGATTTGCATTTACTTAAATTTTAACAAGTAATTTTTTATTCCTTTTTCATCGAGGTGAACTACATTCCAGTCACTCTTTACAATAGCACCTTTTGACTTATAAAAATTAATAGCATCAGTGTTCCAATTTAGCACCTCCCAACTTATGCGCTTGACTCCTATTTTTGAACCATAAATAATTACTTTATTTAATAAGGCTGTTCCAACTCCTTGCCCTCTTAAAGACTCTGATACAATTAAATCCTCTAAATGTAATGTGCGTCCTTTCCATGTAGAAAAGCGCATATATATGATTGCAATACCAACTATTTTGTCACCTTTTTCGGCTACAAAACACTCAAAGTCAGGAAATTCACCAAATCCCGAAGCTTTCAAATCAGCTGCACTAAGTTCTACGGATTCTGGTTCTTTTTCAAAAACAGCCAATTCTGTGATTAGGCTTAAAATCTGCTTAGCATCACTTGATTTTGCTTTTCTAATCCGATAGCTCATAATTATATATTGTTATCAAAGATAATTAAAACCCTTTTATTTTTGAACTATAATATTGCTACTAAACATTGTACCTTTGCAATAATATTAAATCAATGCATAAATCAGGTTTTGTAAATATTATAGGTAATCCAAATGTGGGTAAATCTACCCTAATGAATGCGTTTGTTGGAGAAAAACTATCGATAATAACTTCAAAAGCCCAAACTACTCGGCACCGTATTTTGGGGATCGTCAATGGAGATAACTTTCAAATAATTTTTTCTGATACACCTGGAATTATTAAACCCGCTTATAAGTTACAAGCATCTATGATGGAATCGGTTAATTCCGCTTTTGAAGATGCAGATTTATTGATTTATATGGTTGAGATTGGTGAAAAAGAATTGAAAGATTCTCAGTTTTTTAAAAAAATTACCGATACAAAAACACCTATCTTATTATTACTCAATAAAATTGATATTTCTAATCAAAAGATTTTGGAAGCTCAGTCTTCACTTTGGAAGTCTAAAGTTCCGAACGCTGAATTTTATCCGATATCAGCGTTAACAGGTTTTAATGTTAAAAATGTTTTCAATAGACTTGTAGATTTATTACCTAAATCTCCTCCATATTTTCCAAAAGATCAACTAACAGATAAGCCAGAGCGATTTTTTGTAAATGAAAAAATTAGAGAAAAAATATTAATGTACTACAAAAAAGAAATTCCATATTCAGTGGAAGTAGATACTGAAGAATTTTTTGAGGAAGAAAAAATTATTAGAATGAGATCAGTTATTATGGTCGAGCGAGAAACTCAAAAAGGTATTCTAATAGGGCATAAAGGAGTTGCTTTAAAGCGTGTTGGGGTTGACTCCAGAAAAGATTTAGAACAATTTTTTGGCAAACAAGTCCATTTAGAACTTTATGTCAAAGTCAATAAAAATTGGCGTTCAAATATAAATCAGTTGCGACGCTTTGGCTATAACTCTTAAGTACTTGTAGATAAAGTTCAAAATCCGAAACTTGTACACTGATATTTCCTACTTTTGTAAAATTAAAAATAATAATGGGAAATATTGTAGCTATCGTTGGCCGTCCAAATGTAGGTAAATCCACACTTTTTAATCGATTGGTTCAAAGACGCGAGGCAATTGTTGATGCCTTAAGCGGAGTGACCCGTGATCGTCATTATGGAAAAACTGATTGGAATGGCCATGAATTTTCTGTAATAGATACTGGTGGATATGTATTAGGGAGTGATGATGTTTTTGAAGCCGAAATTGACAAACAAGTAGAGTTGGCTATCGATGAATCCGATGCAATTTTATTCATGGTTGATGTAGAAACTGGAGTGACTGGTATGGATGAAGATGTTTCAAAATTACTTAGAAAGGTTAAAAAGCCTGTTTTTTTAGTTGTTAATAAAGTTGATAACTCCAAAAGAGCCCAAGATGCTGTTGAATTTTATAACCTAGGATTAGGAGATTATCACACCATTGCCAGTATTAATGGTAGTGGGACAGGAGATTTATTGGATGCTTTGGTAGAAGCACTTCCTGAAGAAATGCAATTTGAAGACTCTGAATTACCAAGATTTGCTGTAGTAGGTCGTCCAAATGCGGGGAAATCGTCATTTATTAACTCTTTAATTGGAGAGGAGCGCTACATTGTGACTGATATTGCAGGAACAACTAGAGATGCCATTGACACTAAGTACAATCGCTTTGGATTTGAGTTTAATCTAGTGGATACTGCAGGTATTCGCCGTAAAGCTAAAGTTAAAGAAGATTTAGAGTTCTACTCTGTGATGCGTAGTGTTAGAGCTATAGAAAATTCAGATGTTTGCCTGTTAGTAGTAGATGCACAACGCGGATTTGATGGCCAGGTTCAAAATATATTTTGGTTAGCACAGCGAAACAATAAGGGGATTGTTATTTTAATTAACAAATGGGATTTAGTAGAGAAGGAAACTCAAACTATTAAAGGTTTCCAAACTTATATTAAAAAACATATTGAGCCTTTTACAGATGTTCCAATTATTTTTATTTCTGCCATGACCAAACAGCGTATTTTTAAGGCAATAGAAACAGCTGTCGGAGTTTATAAAAACCGTTCTAAGAGAATTAAAACTAGTCAATTGAATGATGATTTATTACCTATTATACAAAGAACACCACCTCCTGCATTAAAGGGTAAGTACGTAAAAATTAAGTACGTTATGCAATTACCAACACCTCAACCTCAATTTGCTTTTTTCTGCAATTTACCACAGTACGTTAAAGAACCTTACAAACGTTTTTTAGAAAATAAACTACGATCGATTTATGATTTTTGTGGAGTACCAATCAATATTTTTATGCGTAAGAAATAAGCCAACGGGCTAATAGAAAAACCAGACAATATTTAGATTTGAGATTTAATCTTCATAAGCTTGTCTTTAATTGATTCAAGCTTAGCGATTATTTCAAAATTATTAAGAGTTTTTCCTTTGCTTGATTTAAGATAAGTTTTAGCACCATCCAAAGTATAACCTTGTTCTTTTACTAGATTATAAATTAATTTTAAATTTTTGACGTCTTCTTTAGTAAATTTTCTGTTTCCTTTTGCATTTTTTTTTGGTTTTAAAATATCAAATTCTTTGTCCCAAAATCGAATTAAAGAGTTTTTGACCCCAAAAGCCTTGGAAAGCTCCCCTATACTGTAATATAATTTTTTTGGTAAATCGATGTGCATTTTAGTCGAGTGATTGATTTTCAATCGAAGCCTTGACGAGAAGATCGTTAAACTCTTCACTTGTTAGATTTCCATAGTAGAAATTTAATGGATTAATTCTACGCCCGTCTTTAAAAATTTCATAATGTAAGTGTGGGGCTTGTGAACGCCCTGAGCTTCCTACAAATCCAATTATATCACCACGTTTCACTTTTTGATTTCGCCGCACATTATACTTGTATAGATGTGCATACAAACTTACATATCCATAACCATGATCTATTCTAATATGTCGGCCATAACCAGATGAACGTGAATCTGCACGTTTAACAACACCATCTCCACTGGCATAAATTGGGGTTCCTCTCGGTGCAGTGAAGTCCATACCATAGTGGAATTTTCTAATTTTTGTAAAAGGATCAGTACGATATCCGTAACCTGAAGCCATTCTTGTCAAATCTTCATTATTAATGGGTTGTATAGCAGGGATTTTCGCTAAAAAATTTTCTTTATCTTTTGCTAAATTTATTATTTCATCCAAGGATTTTGACTGTACAACAATTCGCTTTTGAAGTATATCTAGACGTTTATGGGAAGCACTAATAAGATCCGAATTTTTGAATCCTTGAAACTTACTATATCGATTTATACCTCCAAAACCTTGATTTCGTTGGGCTTCAGGAATTGGGTTAGCCTCAAAATATAGGCGATAAATTGTATTATCACGTTCTTCAATATTTTTTAAAACATCTTCAATTTCATTCATCTTTCCTTCCAAAACTGTAAATTGTAGTTCCATGTTTTGGAGTTCACGATTAAGAGCTTTCTCACGGGGTGATTCAAAATAGTAACTTCCTATGAAAACAATTAACAATCCAAAAAGGCAAGAAGCTAATAAAAAGCCAAAGAGGTATTTAGCCATTTTTGTATTACTTTTCGTAATTGGTCTATACGAAAGGGTTTCAGAATCGTAATAATATTTTACGTTTGACATTGACTAAAAAGTTCTATTTTTGTTTTGAACTACACTTTAAATGTTGTTCAATTATTTATAAAACAAAGATAAATTTTTTTAAAAGAAATCAAATTATTTAATAAAGCTTAAAATTCCATATGAAGTCCAAAGATGTCAGGTCTCAATTTTTAAAGTTTTTTAGAGAAAAGGATCATCAAATTATCCCCTCTGCTTCAATGGTTGTCAAAGACGACCCTAGCTTGATGTTTGTAAATTCTGGTATGGTTCCATTTAAGGAATATTTTATTGGGAATGCAGTTCCAGTAAGTCTAAGAGTAGCTAACACCCAGAAGTGTCTCAGGGTTTCTGGGAAACATAACGACTTGGAAGAAGTAGGCTATGACAGCTACCACCACACTCTCTTCGAAATGTTAGGCAATTGGAGTTTTGGCGCTTATTTCAAAAAAGAAGCTATTGAATGGGCTTGGGAATTGTTAACAGATGTTTATTCGATTGACAAAACTACTTTGTATGTAACTATTTTTGAAGGGGATAAAAAAGATGGCACAGATATGGACAAAGAGACTTTATCTATTTGGAAAGAGATTGTGGATGAAGAGCACATATTGTTTGGCAATAAAAAGGATAATTTTTGGGAAATGGGTAATCAAGGCCCTTGTGGTCCAAGTAGTGAAATTCATGTAGACATAAGATCCGATGAAGAAAAGGCAAAGACACCTGGTCACGAATTGGTAAATAGAGATCACCCACATGTGATTGAAATTTGGAATTTAGTTTTCATGCAATATAATAGAGAGGCAGATGGACGGTTAAAAGATTTACCTCTTAAACATATTGATACTGGGATGGGGTTTGAGCGTTTGTGTATGGTATTACAAGGCGTTAAATCTAACTATGATACAGATATTTTCATTCCCATTATTCGAGAAATTGAAGCCATTTCTGGAAAAGATTATGGAAAACATACACAGCATGATGTTGCCATTCGTGTCATTTCTGACCACATTCGAGCGGTAGTTTTTTCTATTGCTGATGGACAATTGCCAAGCAATACCGGCGCTGGCTATGTCATACGAAGGATATTAAGGCGTGCGGTGCGTTACGGATTTACTTTTTTAGATCTAAAAGAACCCTTTATGTACCGTCTTGTCAATATTTTAATCAAAAATATGGGCCAAATTTTCCCAGAGTTAAAAACTCAAAAACAGCTCATTCAGAACGTTATTAAAGAAGAAGAATATTCTTTCTTGAAAACCTTAGACCAAGGATTGGTACTTTTAAATAGGATGATTAATACCATTGATGGCGATACCATTTCAGGTAAAAAAGCATTTGAACTTTATGATACCTACGGATTTCCAGTAGATTTAACAGCACTTATTTTACAAGAAAAAAAATTAAAACTGGACCATAGTGGATTTCAAGAACAACTTGAAAAGCAAAAAAGCAGGTCACGAGCAGCAAGTGAAGTGTCAACAGAAGATTGGACCGTAGTTCGGGAAGACGATGAACAGGAATTCATTGGCTATGAACTATTAAAAACGGATGTAAAACTCGTACGCTACCGAAAAGAAATATCTACAAAACACGGTACACAATACCAACTGGTTTTTAACTTGACGCCCTTTTATGCAGAAGGGGGTGGTCAAGTAGGAGACAAAGGGTATTTAGAAGCTCCCAATGGTGATGTAATTTATATTCTGAATACAAAAAAAGAAAATAATGTAGCCATTCATATCACTCAAAATTTACCTAAGAATCTTACGGATACTTTCGCAGCAGTAGTTGATGCAAAACAACGTTTTAGAATCGAATGTAACCACACTGCCACACACTTATTACACCAAGCTTTGCGAGAAGTTCTAGGTACACATGTAGAACAAAAAGGAAGTGCAGTACATTCAAAATATTTAAGATTTGACTTTTCTCATTTTTCAAAAATGACAAAAGATGAAGTTCAGGAAGTTGAAAACTTCGTTAATGCGAGAATTGAGGGTTGTTTAACATTAGAGGAGCAGCGTTCTGTTCCCATGAGTCAAGCCGTTTCACAAGGAGCTTTGGCCTTATTTGGAGAGAAATATGCTGATGTTGTTCGAACCATTAGATTTGGTAATTCTATTGAATTATGTGGTGGCACCCATGTAAAAAATACATCTGATATTTGGCATTTTAAAATAAAATCTGAAGGAGCTGTTGCAGCTGGTATTCGTCGTATCGAAGCCATTACATTTGATGCCGTAAAAGAGTTTTTCAGCGAAAGCAATCAGCAATTCAATCAAGTTAGAGCCTTATTGAACAATGCTGTGGATCCTATCAAGTCTTTGACAGATCTAAAACTTGAAAATAACCATTTGAAAAAACAATTAGAGCGCTTGAAAAATGAGAAGGCAATGGCTGCTAAAACTGAACTGATAGGGGAGGTAAAAAAAATAAATGGGCTTCATTTCTTAGCCCGACAATTGAATTTGGACGCCAACAGCCTTAAAGCCATTGCATTTGAGATTGGGCAACAATATGACGATTTGGTTCTTATATTAGCTTCTAACTATAACGAAAAAGCACTTCTAAGTTGTTATATTTCCAAGCCTTTGCTGGCATCTAAGGACCTGAACGCAAGTGCAATAATCCGTACATTGGGACCACTTATTGATGGTGGAGGTGGTGGACAAGCTTTTTTCGCCACTGCTGGCGGGAAAAAGCCTGATGGCATTCCTGCAGCACTGCAAAAGGCTTCAGAAATAATTTCCGATGCTTAGCCAAGCATTAACACTGATCGTAATCATTCCCAAAATTGAAGTATATTAGCTTTGTATAATTTAAATTTTTATGGCACCATATGTGACACTTAAAAAGCACGAAAATATAGGCTACATTGAATTTTTTAACCCACCACACAATGCACTTCCTCCATCTATGCTTACGGAGTTGTGCCTTATTGTAGAAGCTGCAGCTGGGGATGACCAAATTCATGTCATTGTTTTAAAGAGCGGAGCAGATCGTACCTTTTGTGCTGGCGCGAGCTTTAACGATATGGTTGCCATTACAACTGAAGCAGAAGGAAAAGCTTTTTTTATGGGCTTTGCCAATGTAATCAATGCACTACGGAAATGTCCAAAAATTACAATTGGAGTTGTTCAAGGTAAAGCTGTTGGCGGTGGTGTTGGTTTGGCTGCAGCCACCGATATTTGTTTTGCTTGTGAATCTGCACTCATTAAGCTAAGTGAATTGAGTATTGGAATTGGTCCTTTTGTTATTGAACCCGCTGTAAAACGAAAAATTGGCAATGCTGCAATGGCCCAATTGACTTTGAAATCACAAACATTTTTCTCCGCCAAATGGGCATGTGAAAAAGGGCTTTATAACAATGTATTTGAAACTAACAAGGAATTAAATAACGAGGTCGATCTTTTAGCTAGAGAACTACAAAATTATAATCCTGAAGCTTTATTGGCTTATAAAAAAATCCTTTGGGAAGGCACCGAAGACTGGGATGCCTTACTAGAATCCCGTGCAACTCTAAGTGGTCAATTGGTTTTAAGTCCAAAAGCCAAGGCTTATTTAGAAAAATATTCATAAACCTACTAAATTACATTCTATATGATTTCCCAAATTCACATTCAAAAATGTGTCAATTCTAGAGCTAAAGACCTAGATTTTGATGACATACCTTTAGGTAAAACTTTCACTGACCATATGTTTTTATGCAGCTATGAAAATGGACAGTGGCGAAGCCCAAAAATTGTACCCTTATCACTCGTTCCAACCCACCCTGCAGCCATGGCCTTTCATTATGGTCAGGCTATTTTTGAAGGGATGAAAGCAACTATTGACAGCAATGGTACTCCATTGTTATTTCGACCAGAAGTCAACGCAAAACGGCTTAACTTTAGTGCCCGTAGATTGGGAATGCCTGAATTTCCTGAGGCTCTTTTTGTAGAAGCTTTAAAAACCATCGTAAGTTTAGATCGTCAATGGATTCCATCTCAGCAAGGCAGTGCGCTTTATTTGAGGCCTTTTATGTATGCTGATGAAGCGTTTATAGGCATGCGAGCAGCCACACGTTATAAATTTATTGTAATGGCTTCACCATCAAGCCCCATTTATAACAAACGCATTCGCTTGTATGCAGAAACCAATTACATTCGTGCAGCTCAAGGGGGTACCGGTGAAGCCAAAGCCGCAGGAAATTATGCCGCTGCTATATTACCTACAGAGGCTGCTAAAGCCAAAGGCTATGATCAAGTTTTGTGGTTGGATGCCTATGATTTTAAAGCCATACAGGAAGTGGGTACCATGAATATTTTTTTCAAAATAAAGGGTACCATCATCACACCCCCTTTGGATGGTGCTATATTGGCTGGAATTACGCGAATGAGTGCCATTGAATTGCTCAGATACAAAGGCTTTGAAGTTGTTGAACGGCGCCTTACAATTGATGAGGTTATTGAGGCCTCTGCCAAGGGATATTTAGAGGAAGCCTTTGGAACAGGAACTGCTGTTGGGGTGGCTATGATTCAAGAGATCGGGTATCAATCCAAAGCAATTCATATTTCAGATAAAAACCCCGTAGGTCAGATGGTTTTGGATACCTTAAATGGCGTACGAACTGGAAAAATTCCTGACAACTTTAATTGGATGTTATCTATAGATGCTTAAATTCTAATTATTTTTTTTTGGAGCGCCCTCCAGCGGTAGCGCCTGATAAATTTGCCTTGATTCTCAGTAACAATATATTTAGCCTTGGTTTTATATGCCCTGAAATAGCCCATCATGCAGTTAAAAAAATATATAAACTTTTTTTTGTTGAGAGCCATTTTTAAAGCAGATAATGCTGCAATTGCAAAACCACTGCGCATTTTATAAAGTGCTTCACCTTGGAGGTACCGTGCATTGGGACTGTAGTGGGAGCCCGTAGGTTTTAGATGTTTTACTTTAAGCGCAGCAACTGTTTTAAAAGTCCATCCGTAATATACTGCTATAAGCTCATCTACAGTATCCCATCCAATAGAAGCCTGCAAACCTCCAATGTCCTTAAAACAAGCGCGCCTGTAAGACTTCAAAGGCCCCCTTATGTGTACTTTCGAAGCAATGTTTTCGTAAATCCATTTGTTATTTTTTTGTATGTAACAATGCCCAGAAAGCATTCCTAATTTTGGGTTTTGCACGTAATGAGATGCAAGTGTTTCTAAATAGTTTTTTGGAAAAATTAAATCCCCATCAAATTTGCAAATCACATCGTAGTTAGTATCCAGTTGTTGAAGCCCAAAGTTAAAGGCACGAACTACTTTTTCACCTGGCATGTGCTGATTAGAGGATTGGTTTTGGATCAGTTTCAGCGCTGGGAATTTTTTCGCTATTTTTTCAACAATTTCAGCGGTTTTATCTGTAGAATTATCATTAACTACAATTATTTTTTCAGGCAATAACGTTTGAGTGGTGAGTGAGCTTAAACAATCTTTAATGAAAGCCTCTTCGTTGTGAACAGCGATGACAATGTAAAACTTCAAACTTTCTCAGCGTAAATAATGTAATATCTTGGTGTAAACCATCTTAGTATAGGGCGAAAACCTATTTTTTTTGTAGGATTTGTCCATTTTTTTGTGGCTTTAATTTGCCAGCCAGCTTTTTGTAAAAGCCAATCAAATTGCCAGTCCTCAAATTCGTGAAAATGACGATCCCATGGATCTGTTTTGCTTTTATAGGCTGATGCAAACCATAGCTTTAAAGGTACACTAGCAATTAATTTTTTAGATTTAATTTTACTTAAAACATTAAAAGGTGCCACCAAGTGTTCAAGGATTTCAAATGCACTTACAACCTCAGTAGTGCTATTTTCTACAGATGAAAAGTCTATGTCCAGATCTTCTCCACCAGTATTGTAAATATCAAAACCTTTAGATTTCAATAGTTGCGAAAGTGGATTTTTGACCCCTAAATCAAGAATTGAATCGGTTTTTGAAATGTGTTGACTCACAAAATCAAGTGTTAATCGATAGCGTTTCTTTGGATGGTTATTTTCGTACATTTAATATTTGTAAACAATGGCGTTGATGTGCATGCCTGCACCCACACTTGCAAATATAATAATATCTCCTTTGGAGAATTTATGATCTTTCAATTGTCCTTTTCTTATCAAGTCAAAAAGTGTAGGTACAGTCGCAACCGAACTGTTGCCTAATTTGTGAATGGTCATCGGCATAATCGATACTGGAACAGGCGTATTATACAGTCTGTAAAATCGTTTTATGATGGCCTCATCCATTTTTTCATTGGCCTGATGAATCAATATTTTTTTGACTTCTGATATAGAATATCCACTCTTGTCTAAACATGATTTCATAGCAGCTGGCACATTGCTTAGGGCAAATTCATAAATTTTGCGGCCATACATTTTTATGAAGCGTACATTTTCATCTTCGCACTTATTGTTTGAATTGCCAAAAAACAAGTGATATACCTCGTCATGTGTATAAGACGCAGTTTCGTGTGCAATAATACCAATATCTTCAGAAGCTTCGACGATGCAGGCACCAGCGCCATCCGAATAAATCATAGAATCTCGGTCATAAGCATCCGTAACACGAGACAGTGTCTCAGCTCCAATAACCAGACACTTTTTGGCCATTCCTGCTTTTATGTAAGCTTGGGCTTGTATGAGACCTTCTACCCAGCCAGGACAACCGAAAAGTATATCATAGGCAACACATTTGGGATTTTTAATTTTCAGCAAATGCTTGACACGGGCCGCCAAGCATGGCAAAATGTCGCTTTGGATTGCGTCATGTTTCACATCCCCAAAATTATGGGCACAAATGATATAGTCTAAAGATTCTTTATCAATATTTGCATCCAGTATAGCTTTTTCAGCTGCCTCAGCTCCTAGATCAGAAGTTTTCAAGTGTTTTTTTGCATACCTTCTTTCTGAAATTCCAGTAATTCCTTTGAACTTCTCAACTATAATGTCGGTTGGTGTATCGATTGCATTACCTTCAATTGTATAAAAAGAATGGCCACGAAAATCGCTGTTTTTTTTGATTATTTCTGGAATGTAACTGCCAGTTCCTGTAATGCGAATTTTCATTGATTGATTTTTAATCTTGGTTTGACACCACCATCCGTTGTATTGATTTTAAGAAGTTTTTCTGCTGTTTTGATTGCTGCATCGGTCTGTTTTTTTAAAGCGTCTGCATCAACAGAATATTCATCTGTATAGGCTTCAATCGGGGCACAAGTACATATTAAATTTCGATCTCCATAAGCATCATCTACACGTCGCACTGTTGGCCAAAATTTATCCGCTATAATATAATCCAGTGGAAATGCAGCAGTGGTTCTGCTGTAGGGGAAATCCCATTGGTCACCGCTGAGCATTTGAAGGGTGTGTGGTGCATTTTTCAGAGGGTTGTTGGGCGATTCTTTGTCTGCTTCTTTAATTTCTTTTCGAATAGCAATCATGGCGTCGCAAAAACGATCCATTTCAGCTTTACTTTCACTTTCAGTGGGCTCAATCATCATGGTACCTGCAACAGGAAATGAAACTGTTGGGGCATGAAATCCATAATCCATTAAACGCTTCGCGATGTCGGTGACCTCAATCCCTTTGGTTTTAAAATTTCTACAATCAATAATCATTTCATGAGCGGCACGGCCTTTTCCCCCGGTATAGAGTGTGTCGTAAAATCCATGAAGCCGTTCCTTGATGTAGTTTGCATTTAAAATGGCAATTTTTGTGGCTTCAGTCAATCCTTTTGCTCCTAACATTTTGATATATCCATAGGAAATAAGACATGCCAAGGCCGATCCAAAGGGTGCGCCAGAAATGGAATTGATAGCGCTAGAACCACCAGTTTTTATAAGGGGGTTGCCTGGTAAGAAAGGCGTTAATTGTTCAGCGACACAAATAGGTCCAACTCCAGGTCCACCGCCACCATGTGGAATAGCAAAAGTTTTATGAAGATTTAAATGGCATACATCTGCTCCAATTTGTCCAGGACTCGTGAGCCCCACTTGGGCATTCATGTTGGCACCATCCATATAAACTTGTCCGCCATAATCATGAATAATTTGAGTAATCTCTTTAATTTCAGATTCGTAAACCCCATGGGTTGAAGGGTAGGTAACCATTAGGGCTGATAAATTATCTTTGTGAAGCCTGGCTTTTTCACGGACATCTTCAACATCGATATTACCATTTTCGGAAGATTTTGTCACTACAACTTTCATTCCAGCCATAACAGCACTTGCGGGGTTCGTTCCATGTGCGGAAGACGGAATGATGCAAATATTTCGGTGATGGTCGCCTCTTGAATCGTGGTAGGCTTTGATGGTCATCAAGCCAGCAAATTCTCCTTGCGCCCCCGAGTTAGGTTGCAGAGAGGTCCCTGCGAAGCCTGTAATTTCGTTCAATTGAAGTTCTAAGGTTTGTAGTACTTGAGTGTAGCCCTCAACTTGATTTTTCGGAGCAAAAGGGTGGATGTTCCCCCAACTGGACCAACTTAGTGGAAGCATTTCAACTGCTGCATTCAGTTTCATTGTACAGGATCCCAACGAAATCATGGAATAATTCAACGCTAAGTCTTTTCGTTCCAAGCGCTTTATGTAGCGCATTAGTTCTGTCTCAGAGTGGTGGCTGTTAAAAACCGAATTGATTAAAAATTCAGAGGTTCTTGTGTGGTCTTTCGGTATATAACTTTCTGAGCTTTTTTCTGTTTGAAGATTCACATCTAAGGCTTCTGAAAAAACGGATAAAATAAGTTCAATATCACCAATGGAGGTAGTTTCATTTACTGAAATTGATACGGTGGTGTCGTCTGGATAATAAAAATTAAGCTGTTTGCGTAGGGCAATGGATTTTATTTTTTCATTATTTGGTACCGAAATTTGTAGGGTGTCAAAAAACCTAGAGTGTTTTATTGAAAAACCAACAGAGGTTAAAGATTTTGCCAGAACAGCAGCATTATTTTGAACTTTTTCAGCAATGTATTTAAGCCCCTTAGGTCCATGGTAAACTGCATACATCCCTGCCATTACTGCTAATAGGACTTGCGCAGTACATATGTTAGAAGTTGCACGGCCTCTTTTAATATGTTGTTCTCTTGTTTGCAAGGCCATGCGCAAAGCACGGTCTCCATTCATATCTTTGGTCACACCGATGATTCTTCCTGGAATGTATCTTTTGTAAGCTTCTTTTGTTGCAAAATATGCAGCATGGGGACCTCCATAACCCATTGGAATCCCGAAACGCTGTGTTGTTCCGACGACTACGTCTGCTCCCATATGCCCTGGGGCTTCAAGCAACACCAAACTTAAAATATCAGCAGCCACAGCCACTTTAATAGCATTCTCTTCAGCTTTTGATATAAAAGACTTTAGGTCTATAATGTTTCCGGAAGCACCCGGATATTGTACTAAAGCGCCAAAATAATCCTCTGAAAAATCAAATGTTTCTGCTTTACCAACCACCATTTGAATGCCAATTGGAACGGCTCTTGTTTTTAAAACGGATAATGTTTGCGGAAAGATATCATCTGAAACAAAAAATTTAACCACCCCCGATTTGACAGCAGCACGTTCTCTGACAGCAAACAAAAGTGCCATCGCTTCAGCTGCTGAGGTACTTTCATCTAAAAGCGAAGCATTCGCCAGTTCCATACCTGTCAAATCGGTGACCATGGTTTGGAAGTTTAACAGTGCTTCTAAACGGCCTTGGGCAATTTCAGCCTGATATGGCGTGTAAGCGGTGTACCATCCTGGATTTTCTAATATATTCCTTTGTATGACAGCAGGTAAATTAGAAGGGTGGTAGCCCATTCCAATGTAGGATTTGAAAACTTTATTCTTGTTTCCTAGTGCTTGAATGTGTTCCAAATACTCCGGCTCACTCATAGGTCGATCTAACTTCATCGGACTTTGCAAGCGGATGTTATTTGGGACAGTTTCGTTAATTAGAACGTCAAGCGATGAGACTCCAATGAGACTTAGCATGTCTTGAATTTGTGATCCTCTTGGACCAATATGTCTTTCGGAAAAAATATCAGGGTTCATATTTTGTCTTTTATTAAAAAANAAAATTACGGATTTATTCAGCCTTTTTTTGGCTTAAAAATTAAAGTTTTTAACCGTTTTTTCAGCTTATCAACAGTTTCTCTATTTTTGCAACGTGAATTTTATCAATCGCCTATTTAAATTTTATTTAAACAGCAGTTTACACATTGCTTTTTCTGTTTTGTCACTCAGTTTCATAACGGCTCAAACCTTTGCTATAAAATGTGATAAAAATTTATTTCTTTTTTTGTTTTGTTCCAGCGTTTTGGCCTACAACTTTATCAAATATTTTGGTATTTCTAAATTTTATTACAGGTCTTTAACTACTCGGCTTAAAGAAATTCAATTNTTAAGTTTATTTTGTTTTTTTGGACTTATCATTACATTTTTCGAATTAAACAATACCACCAAACTATTAGTTCTTTGCTTGGGAGCTGTAACATTTTTCTATGAAATTCCTTTTGAAAGAGTTGCAAGTCTAAGAAGGGTTAAGGGGTTAAAAATTTACATTATTGCTTTGGTTTGGGCAATGACTACGGTACTGCTCCCTTTGCTTGAAGCCGTTGTTGAATTTGAAGTAAGTATTTTCTTAACGTTTATTCAGCGTTTTATTTTTATTTTAGTTTTAATGCTGCCTTTTGAAATAAGAGACCTTAATAATGATGACCTCAGGTTATCCACCATTCCTCAAAAAATTGGAATTACCACCTCTAAGCGATTGGGTTTTTTAGGCCTTTTTTTTATTTTTTTACTTTCTTTTTTATTGCATAACAATTCAATAGATATTTTAAATTCAACAATTGTGATGGTGGTTACAGGGCTGTTTTTATTATTCAGCCATCCAAAAAAACCATTTTATTTTACGGCTTTTTGGGTTGAATCGGTTCCTGTATTTTGGGCCCTTTTAGTTTGGATTTCTAATTTATTATTGCAGCCCAGCACGCTCTAAAAGTGCTTTGTTAGATGCTTTTTTACCTCGAAAACGCTTGTAAAGAACTTCTGGATTTTCAATGCCACCTTGACTTAAAATATGGGTTTTTAGTTTAGATGCTATTTCAGTATCAAACACCTGACTTTTTTTAAAGTATGCAAAAGCATCTGCTTCTAGTACTTCAGCCCATTTATAACTATAATAGCCAGAAGAATACCCGCCTTGAAAAATGTGTGCAAATGCTGTTGACATGCAATTCTCTTTGATGTCTGGGAATAATTGCAATGATTTAAAAACGTTTTTTTCATGCGCTTTAATATCCTTTATTGAGCTGGGGTCTTGTCCGTGCCAGCTCATATCTAGAAGACCAAAACTCAATTGCCTAAGGGTCTGCATTCCTTGTTGAAATCGTCCCACTGCTTTGATATTTTCTATCCATTGCATGGGAATCACTTCAGAACTTTCATAATGTCTTGCAAACAGCTCAAGTGCTTCTTTTTCGTAACACCAATTCTCCATAAGTTGGCTTGGAAGTTCCACAAAATCCCAAGCAACATTAGTGCCAGAAAGACTGGGATAATTGGTGTTGGCCAACATGCCATGAAGAGCATGTCCAAATTCATGGAACAGGGTTGTTACTTCATTAAATGTCAATAATGAAGGGGATTTTTTTGTTGGTTTTGTAAAGTTGCATACAATAGAGACATGTGGGCGATGTTGTTGACCCTCTAACTGATATTGCGGTTTAAAAGAGGTCATCCAAGCCCCCGCACGTTTTCCAGATCTTGGGAAGAAATCTGCATAAAAAAGCGCTACGAGTTTGCCTTTTTCATCCTTGACTTTATAAACCATAACTTCCTCGTTGTAGGTATCAACTTCTGTTGTTTTGATAAATTGAATTTGAAATAATTTTTTGGCAATTGCAAAGGCGCCTTCTAAGACATTTTCCAATTTAAAGAAGGGTTTAAGAAGCTCGTCGTCAATATCAAATCGTTTCTTTTTAAGTTTTTCGGAATAATAGGCACTATCCCATTTTTGGAGGGTTTCAACCCCATCTAATTTTTTGGCAAAAGCGCTCAGTTCTTTGTATTCCGATTGGGCTACTGATAAAGCCTTGGCCTTTAAATCTTCTAAAAAACCCAGTACGGTTTCAGGGGATTTGGCCATGCGCTCCTCAAGAACGTAATCAGCATGCGTTTTGTAGCCTAATAAATTAGCGCGAATGTGACGTAATTTTGCAATTTTTAGCAATAATTCTTGGTTGTCTAAAGAATCCTTTTGAAACCCTTTTTTTTCAAAGGCTATAGCCATTTTTTTTCGCAGGGTTCTATTTTTTGCATAGGTCATAAATGGAACATAGCTAGGATAATCAAGTGTAAAGACCCAACCTTTTTTTTCTTCTTTTTCCCCCAATAGTTTTGCAGCAGCAATTAAATTTTCTGGAAGTCCTTCCAAGTGAGAAGTTTTGTTAATTTCAAGTCTGAATTTATTGGTTTCCGCAAGCAAATGTTCCCCGAAAGTTAGCTTTGAAACACTTAGTTTTTTATCAATTTTTCTAAGCCTTTTTTTGTCATTTGGATTCAAATTGGCACCATTTCGGACAAAGCCTTTGTATTTTTTTTCCAGTAGTGTTTTTTGTTCTGTTGTCAAGTTTAAATTTTCCAACCGATTGTAAACGATCTTCAGTCTTTCAAAAAGTGATTTATTTAAGGCAACGTCGTTGGAGTGCGCCGTTAACAATGGAGAAACTTCTTGTGCGATTTTCTGAATAGCATCATTGGTTTCAGCGGCATTAAGATTAAAAAAAAGGCTTGAGATTCGATCCAATCTTAAACTTGAAAACTCTAAAGCCTCAACGGTATTCTTAAAATTTGGCGGCTCAGGATTTGAAACAATCGCAATAATTTTTTTTTTACTTTCGGCCAAAGCCGTTTTAAAAGCAGGTAAAAAATCAGTTATTTTTATATTTGAAAAGGGTGCAGAATTGTAAGGGGTATCAAACTCCATGTTGAGGACATTCATAAGAAAAAATACTATTTTAGGACTTTAATTTTTTGGAGGCTTTTTGTACTTTAAGCTTCATTCCCTCCTTGTAAGCCGCAATTTTATCCAATACGCATTGATCCGAACTGCCAATAATTTGAGCGGCTAAAATTCCTGCATTTTTCCCACCATTCAAGGCTACAGTAGCGACTGGTACACCCCCTGGCATTTGTAGTATAGAGAGTACGGAGTCCCAACCGTCAATGGAGTTGCTGGATTTTACTGGAACCCCAATAACTGGCAGTGGACTTATGGCAGCAATCATACCAGGCAAGTGTGCTGCTCCACCCGCACCTGCAATTATGACTTTAAGTCCTTTTTTGTGTGCAGAAGCTCCGTATTCAAATAATTTTTTAGGAGTTCGGTGTGCCGATACAATATCGACATCAACTTCAATGTCAAAATCTCCAAGAATTTCTATTGCTGCTTTCATGACAGGCATATCGCTGTCGCTTCCCATAATGATTCCTACTTGTGCCATATTATTCACTTATTACGTTGATTGATTCTTTAACTTTTTGTGCAATTTTTCTTGCTTTTTCAATATTTGAATTCACAATTGTAACGTGCCCCATTTTTCTAAAAGGCCGAGTCATTTTTTTGCCATAGATGTGAGGTGTAACTCCTTCAAGCGCCATAATGGCTTCAATATTTTTATAAACCACAGCGCCCTGATGGCCTTCAGCACCCACCAAGTTGACCATCACACCACAGGCTTTATTTTTAGTGGAACCCAATGGCAAATTAAGAATAGCTCTTAGATGTTGCTCAAATTGTGAGGTTTGGTTGGCTTCAATGGTTTGATGTCCAGAGTTGTGAGGTCGTGGCGCCACTTCATTTATAAGAATATTATTATTTTGCGTCAAGAACATCTCTATAGCAAGCAGTCCCACATGATGAAATGCCTTGGCTGTTTTAAGCGCCAAA
This sequence comes from Formosa sp., assembly GCA_002698705.1. Classification (GTDB taxonomy): domain Bacteria; phylum Bacteroidota; class Bacteroidia; order Flavobacteriales; family Flavobacteriaceae; genus UBA3537. Next base: position 30,393 of record NZZM01000036.1, read on the forward strand.
TCTGTTGCTTTTGTTGCTATGGATTCTGGAATTCTTGCGGGACAAAGGACATATTCTACCTGGTTTGCTACAGGATGAAATTCCATTTCGACTACAGGATAGGACTTGACCTCGCCCTTGGGGTTTCTAGCGACAATAACGGCCAATTCATTTTTAAAAGAGATGAGGTCTTCAGCAATGCATTCCCCATTGGGGAGTTGGTCTAAATCAGAGTGCTTTCGGATAATTTTAACCCCATTTCCATCATAGCCAAAGCGTGCACTTTTCCAAACAAATGGGAGGGATTGAACATTCTCTGAAACGGCCTTTTCTAATGTGCTTTTTTTATTGTAGGCTTTAAATGCTGCGGTAGGCAGCTTGTGTTTTGTGTAAAATCTTTTTTGTTCGGCCTTGTTTTGTATGGTTGCAAGTGTATTAGAATTTGGATAAACTTTGACCCCTTGCTTTTCCAATGCTTTGAGAGCTTCAACATTTACATTTTCAATTTCTACAGTCAGGGTGTCCACTTTTTTTCCAAAGTTGAAAACAGTTTCATAATCCATTAAATCCCCTTGCACAAAGTGATTGCAAGCTAATCTACTTGGAGCCTCATTACTGGGGTCCAAAACGCTGGTATTGATATCAAATTTTCGGGTGTTGTAAAGCATCATTTTTCCCAGCTGACCGCCCCCTAAAATACCGAGTTTATGTTTGGAAGAAAAATACTGCAAATCCATAAAAATTGAATTGTGAAACAAAAATACACTTAAAAATGGAATCCCCCATTAAAATGTCATTCTAAAAGACGATTTGGCTTCTGCATTTGATTATATTTGTGAACTAATTTAGTTCAATACAGAAATACAAATTTTTGTTGTTTTTATGTAAATCAATAACCCATATAGATGTTAAATATTGTTTTATTTGGCCCTCCAGGTGCAGGCAAAGGTACCCAAGCCAATTTTTTAAAAGAAACTTTTAATTTAGTTCATATTTCTACAGGAGATGTGTTTCGAAAAAACATTAAAAATGAGACTGATCTTGGAATTCTAGCCCAGTCTTATATTCATAAAGGGGCTTTAGTTCCAGATCAAGTTACCATCGATATGCTGAGTAATGAGGTGTCTAAAAACACCATAGGCAAAGGGTTTATTTTTGATGGCTTTCCAAGAAATATCGCTCAGGCAGATGCCCTAGAATCCGTATTGTCAAAGCACAGTGCCCAAGTGGATGCCATGATTGCTTTGGAAGTTGGAGATGAAATCCTTGTTAAGCGTCTATTAAAACGCGGTGAAACAAGTGGTCGTTCGGATGATTCTTCAGAAGATGTTGTTAGAAATCGGATTAAAATTTATTATTCTGAAACTGCGATTTTAAAATCTTATTATGAAGCCAAAGGCCGTTACCATGGTGTAGATGGTGTGGGCGCGATTGAAGCCATTACAGAACGCTTAAATGCCGTAGTCCACACGCTTTAAAATAATTTGAATGACTGAGGGGAATTTTGTAGACTATATCAAGATGTATGTTTGCTCCGGGAATGGAGGCAAGGGCTCTATGCATTTACACCGAGAAAAATACATCACAAAAGGCGGTCCTGATGGAGGCGATGGTGGACGTGGTGGTCATATCATTCTTAAAGGCAATCAAAATCTTTGGACCCTCCACAATTTAAAGTTTAAAAAACATTTTAGAGCCGGACATGGTGCGCATGGCAGTAAAAGCCGAAGTACAGGTGCTGATGGTAACGATGTTTATATTGATGTTCCTCTTGGCACTGTTGTGAAAGATAATGAAACGAATAATATGCTTTTTGAAATTACAACCCACGATCAAGAACTTATACTTTGCCAAGGAGGAATGGGGGGGCGTGGCAATTGGCATTTTAAATCCTCAACAAATCAAACCCCGCGCTATGCTCAACCAGGTATGCCTGGGGAAGAAAAAAATATAACCATTGAGCTAAAAATTTTGGCTGATGTTGGTTTGGTTGGATTTCCCAATGCTGGAAAATCAACCTTACTCTCAGTTATAACCGCAGCCAAGCCAAAGATTGCTGATTACGAATTCACCACTTTAAAACCCAATTTAGGCATTGTTGACTATAGAGACTACC
>NZZM01000037.1 GCA_002698705.1 Formosa sp.
AACAACACCAGATTTACAAACGATTTACATACGTTTAGAGAACACTGTTACGGGCTGCTATGCTGTTAGTACTATAGATTTAGTGGTAAATCCTTTACCAGAGGTAAATTTAGGTGATAATTATGTTATATGTTCTGATGCTTCAGGTGGTGGATTAGACTATGCGGTAGTTGACCCAGGACTTTCTCCGGTTATTTATAGTTTTGTTTGGCTCAATGAGTTTGGGACATTGCTAAGCACTGACCCAATTTACACTGTAGAGGAGCCAGGAATTTATAGTTTAGAGGTAAGTTATATAAGTACAAGTGGTTGTTCAGCTCCTTTAGAATTTTTTACTGTTAGTGAGAGTGAAAATCCCACAGTAGCAGCAGAAGTCACCACAGAGGCTTTTGCCGACACCCATGTAATTGTAGCAACAGCAAGTGGAACAGGAATTTATGAGTTTAGCTTAGACCAGGGCCCTTGGCAAGATAGCGGTACTTTTATAGGTGTAAGCCCAGGAGAACATACTATAAATGTACGAGACGTTAACGGATGTGGAGTAACTTCTTATGTATTATTTGTAATAGACTACCCTCCCTATTTTACACCAAATGGAGATAGTTATAATGATACTTGGAATGTTAGTGCTTTATCAGGTCAATTGGCTTCAAAGATATATATATTTGATCGTTATGGTAAACTTATTAAACAGATAAGTCCAGCGGGAGAAGGTTGGGATGGCACCTATAATGGGCAAAGAATGCCAACAACAGATTATTGGTTTTTATTAGAGTATAATGATTTTAGTACAGCAGAACCAAAACAACTGAGAGGACATTTTACACTAAAAAGATGATAAAATATCTAAGCATATATGCTATTAAAATAATTGAAACAGCTTATATGCTTCTAACACATAAAATAATAGATGGAATATTAGCATCTTAAATTAATAATCTAACGCAAAAATTTATATATTTGGCTTGAACTATAATTTAAAAACTTTATAGTTTGTTTTATATAGAAAATATAGTCTTCAAATGAAATTAACCAGAAATATATCCTTAACAATATCATTGTATTTTTTTATTTATACAATTAATGCGCAAGAGGGTCTTCCAATATATTCTGATTACTTAACAGATAATTATTACCTCATTCACCCTTCAATGGCTGGTGTTGCTAATTGTAATAAAGCTCGTTTAACAGCTCGTCAGCAGTGGCTTGGCCAAGAGAATGCACCAAGCTTACAAACATTTAGTATTAATGGAAGAGTTGGCGACTCTCAATCCGGTGTTGGTGGAATTATTTATAATGATCAAAATGGATATCATTCGCAAACAGGGGCTTATTTGACTTATGCACACCATTTAATGTTTTCTAGAAATACTATTGATCTTAACATGTTATCCTTTGGCTTAAGTGCCGGAATGATTCAATACAAACTAGATGAAACTGCCTTTATAGAGTTTGACCCAATAATAGCTGGAATTGAACAAAGCTCTTCTGAGTTTAATGTAGATTTTGGCTTTTCTTATCATTTCATAAATTTTTATGCTCATGCCACCATAAAAAATCTTTTAAAAAATGAAGGAGTAAATATTAATGAACAAGGAGTTGCGTTTAATAATTTAACTAATTATCTCTTTTCTGCTGGAAATGTGTTTTCTAAGTTTGGAAGTGAATGGAGCTTTGAACCGTCAATCTTGTTCTCTTACAAAAGTGCCACTGAGGAGTCTTTCATGGATTATAATTTCAAGGCCTATCGAGATTTTGACTTTGGAAGTATCTATGCTGGGATTTCTTACCGAAGAAGTTTTGATGGCGCAGAGTTTACTACTAATTCAGGCTCTATTAGTAGTCAAAAGCTTCAATACATAACCCCTTTGATTGGGATAGAGTATAATAATTTTATGTTTGCATATACATATTCGAATCAATCCAATTCAATTGTTTTGGATAATGGAGGATATCATCAATTAACGCTTGGGTTCAATTTTGGATGTAGAAAAGAAAAATATGACTGTGAGTGTCCAAGTGTAAATTAGATATTATCCAGACCTTTAATTATTGACTTATCCCAGTTCATTAAATTAGCCATTATTTCTTTTGACCCATTAGTGTAGAATTCTAGATTAATCTTTGTTGTATCGTTATTCAATAAATTATTTTTAATCATAACTTCTTTAGTTTGTCTAGCTACCGCTGAGCCAGAGCCTATAATTCTTATATTCTCTGGAAGAAATTGACGCAAAAGAGGCACTAAAAAATGATAATGAGTACAGCCTAATACAATACAATCAATATTATTTTCTAGCATTGGGTTTAAATACTTTTTTAGCAAATTCATCATTTTTGAAGAATTGAGTTTTCCTGACTCTATAAGCTCTATAATACCATCACCAATTTGTTCGGTTACATTTTTATTTTGAGTGTAGCGTCTGGAGGTTGCATGGAAAAGCGTACTACTCAATGTTCCTTTTGTCGCTAATATTCCAATCGAATTTGTATTTGTAAATAACGCTGCGGGTTTGATAGCAGGTTCTATACCAATAAAAGGAACTGAAAATAGTCTTCTTAATTCTTTAATTGCATTGGTAGTAGCCGTGTTACAAGCTACTATAATAATTTTACAACCTTTATTTAATAAAATCTCTGTATTTTTAATTGAGCGTTTTAATATGACTTCCGTTTCTTTATTTCCATAAGGAGCATATTTTGAATCGGAAATGTATATAGTTGATTCATTTGGCATCAGCATATTGATTTCCTTCCAAATTGAAAGACCTCCCGCTCCAGAATCAAAGATACCGATAGGTTTTGAGTTCATACATTTACAAAAATAAAAAAGCTGCTCATTATGGGCAGCTTTTTGATAAGTATTTTGATTTCAAAATTTAGAAACCTAACTCAGATTTTATATCTGCTAAGAGATTCTTGCCATTAGCCATTATAACACCTTGCCCCTGTGACGAATCTAAAACGTAATCAAAGCCTTGATCATTGCCAACTTTTAAAATTGCATTTTTAGCTTTTTCAGTTATTGGTTTTAAAAGTTCAAGTTCTTTTTTCTGTAAGTCTTGTTGAGCTTGGGCTTGGTACTGACGAATACTTTGTTCCATTCCTTGAACTTCTTGTAATCTTTTTCCATTTTCCTCGTCTGTTTTTGTAGAGGATTCTGCATCATATTGCTTGATTTTGTTTTGAAGTTCAGTAGCCATAGCTTGGATATCAGTTTCGTAAGTTTTAGCTAGCTTTTCTAACTCAGACTTAGCATTTTGCATCTCTGGCATTGACTCTACAAGTTCTTGAGTGTTAACATGAGCAACTTTTGATTGAGCTTGTAAAGAAAAGCTGCATAACATAATCATGGCTGTTAATAAGAATAAATTTTTTAAATGTTTCATTTCAAATTGTAATTAAAAGTTATTTTCTATTGTTTTTAATACTGTCTCGTTTACGCTTAAGCGCTTCAAGTTTTGCTTTTCGATTGGCTAAAATACGTTTTTTCTTTTCTTCTAAAGCCTTTTTTCGTGCTTCTCTGTCACTAATTTTAGATCTCTTATCGTTTTCCTCCACCAGTTCAGTATCTTTAAAGGAGTCATTACTTGTAATATTGTCTTTAATTGTCTTATTTTTTTTCAAATTCTCATTTAAATTCCCACTAGCACTGGCTTCTATCATTGATGCATGTGCTTTTCCATCTGATTTTTTCTGTTTCTTATTTTTAATTTCCTCCTTACGAGCCGCTCGCTTGGCTTCCAAATCTGCTTTGCGTTTAACTAATGCTTCTGCTCGTTTTGCATTCCGATCGTCAATTAATTTTTGTCGTTCATTAATATCATTATCTACCTCAACAATATTTTCTTCTTCTTTAACTTTCTTTCTGCCCTTTTTGTTTTTAATCTGAATTCGCTTTGATGACCTATTTATTGTTTGTAAAACTTGTTCACTAACGTCATATCTATCTGCTGAAAACAGCATTACAACGTCAGCAGACTTATCAAAAATAAAATCATATTTTTTAGTAGTAGCTATTTCTTGAACAGCTGTAAATATTTGATCTTGAATTGGTTGAATAAGCTGTTTTTTTTGAATCATTAAATCTCCATTTGGGCCAAATCTTTTTTGCTGGTATTCCAAAAGCTCATTTTCAATAATTTGAAGCTCCTCTAATCTTTCTTCAATAAGTTCATTTGTAAGTAATACTCGTTCGGCTTCTAATTGTTTCTTTTGGTTTTCTAGATCAGCATTTCTACGATCAACTTCTGTTTTCCACTTAGTTGCTTTTGACTCTAGCTGCTGCTGAGCCTGTTTGAGGTCAGATATATTTTCAAGGATATATTCTGTATCTATGTGCCCAATTCTAACTCCTCGTTGTGAATTACCAACTAAAACAAATAAAAGTAATAGCAGAGTTGTGTAAAGCTTAGTTTTAAATTGCTCTAAAGATATATTTTTTGATTTTTTCATTTTCTAATTAATGGTAATTCAAAAATTGAATTTTCAAATAAACGAAATTAATTTTAAAATAGTATAATTTTAAGAAATCAACTGCATTTATGATCAAACACATTAAAATTGTTGGCCAAGCACAAAATGAGTATTCCACCCGCTTTTTGAAACTTCTCCTGGAATTGGATCAAAGCCATGAGCAAAATCTATTCCTAATAAACCAAAGGCAGGCATAAATAAGCGTATTCCTATTCCTGCAGCCCGTTTAATCACAAAAGGATTAAAATCCTTAAAATTATTATAGGACCCACCTCCTTCTAAAAATCCCATCGCATAAATTTTAGTTTGCCCCTTCAGAGTTATCGGGTGTCTTAACTCTAGTGAAAATTTATTGTATATTGTTCCCCCATCATTGTCAGATAGAGATTGGTTAGGATACCCACGAAGTGGTACCGCCTCTCTACCATCTAATCTCGCAAATTGTTGCATGCCGTCTCCACCAACAAAAAATCTTTCAAATGGTATAACTCCACGATCATTATTATAAGCACCCAGAAAACCAAATTCAAATCTCGGTCTAAGCACTAAGTTTCCTTTTATTTTGGCATACCAATCTCCAGAAAATTTAATTTTATAGAACTCTAACCACTTGTATCGTTCTTGGTCAATTTCAGTAATTCTTTGACTTGCTTCATTACGTTCAATAATATCATTATCGTCAACACTTGTACTAAGTTCTTGAATACGATTTGATTTTTCTTGACGTTCTTCTTTTAAAGCGGTATAATCTACGCCATTAAAGGCAGAATAAGGGAATGTTAATTTTGCAGAAACACTAAAATTAGATCCACCAATTGGGTAAATTGGGTCATTATATGTGTTGTTTCTACTTAAACCAACGGTGTAAGCCAAATTATTAGAGCTTCCATCCCCAAAAGTAAATAATCCCGTATTGTAATTATTTAGGTCATAGTATTGATATTGAAAGCTTTGAGATAAGACAAAGTAGTCATCAGGAACATTTAGCTTTTTGGCAATCCCGAGTGTGATTCCAGTGATATTAAAACTTCTATTTTTATCTGCAGAACGTGTTGCTCTGTTGTATAAATATTGTTTTGTTTGGGATATAGAGGTTGAAAATTGTACCGGCTTTTCACCTCCTAGCCATGGTTCTGAAAAGGAAAAGCTATATGTTGAAAAAAAGCGACTAGTTTGAAGTCTCAAGGAAAGACTTTGACCATCTCCCCTGGGTACAGGTTGCCATGCTTCTTTTTTGAAAATATTACTAATTGAAAAATTATTAAATGAAGCACCGACTGTACCAATAAAGCCACCACCACCGTACCCCCCCTGAAGTTGGAATTGCCCTGTTCCTTTCTCTACAACGGAATACTCTATATCAAGTGTGCCATCATTTGCATTTACATTTTTCAGATCAGGAGAAATTTGCTGTGCGTCAAAAAAACCTTTTTGGCCAAGTTCTCTAATTGTCCTAACAATGTTACTCTTGCTGTATAGTTGTCCAGGTCGGGTTCTCAGTTCTCTGTAAATAACGTGGTCATTTGTTGCGTCATTTCCTTTCACTGAAATATTCTTAAAATAAGCAGGTTTTCCTTCTGTAACTCTAATTTCCATATCAATAATATTACCAGCAGCACTAACCTCTACAGGTGTAATTGTTGAAAATAAATAACCATTATTTTGATACAAATTTGTTAGATCAAATGCATCCGGATCTGAATTATCAGCAATTCTTTTTTCAAGCTCTACACCATTATAAGTATCTCCTTTTTTAATCTTAAGAACCTGATTAAGCTGTTCATCGCTGTAGATAGTGTTCCCAAAGAAATTTATGGTTCCATAGGAGTATTTTTCTCCTTCTTCAAGGGTGATTTTTAAGCTGATATCACCATTTTCGTCAATTACTAATGAATCTGAGATAATTCTTGCATCACGATAGCCTTTTTCTTTAAGCTTATCTACAATATTGGTTAAGTCTTCTTTGTAATCAGCTTCAATATATTTTGACCTTTTTAAAAACCTAAGTAGGTTTTTCTTTTTAGTCTTTTTCATAGATTTTAAGAGTCTTTGATTACTTACTTTTTTATTTCCAGAAATTTTTATTTTATTTATTTTCACCTTATCTCCTTTGTCAATATCAATAATCATGTTAACTCTAGATTTTTTAACAGAGTCAATAACCTTTGATACGCTGATTAAGGTTTTAGCTTTTAAAAAGCCTTCCTTACGATATTTACTTTCAAGATAATTCTTTGTAGTAGTAATTAAATTTTCGGTAACCTTGAGGCCAGGAGTTAATTTATTTTCGTCAATAATAACACTTACTTTACCTTTTTTTACTCCTAATATTTTAACTTCTTTAAGCTCAGGTAAATCATCTAACCGAATTTGTAAATAAACATCTGATCCATCAATTTCAGAAATAAATACGTCAATATTATTAAATAAGTTGGAATCCCATAATTTTTTAATAGCATTACTGATTTTTACACCACCTGGAATTTTAACATCCTCCCCTTTTTTTAAACCTGAATAAGTGATAATAGTTTCAGCACTATACACCGTTTCCCCTTTGATAGATATTCCTGCAATATTATAATCCTTTCTTTTGGATATGTCAAAATTTTGCGCGTAAGATACAGGGCTTACAAGTATCAAGCAGTAAATAGAGAGAAATAAGCTAAAGATATTCTTAACCAACCTGTTCACTTGTTTTTCCAAATCGTCTTTCTCTTTTTTGGTAATTATCAATTGCCTTGTACAAATCTTGTTCTGTAAAGTCTGGCCATAACACTTTTGTAAAATATAACTCAGCATAGGCAATTTGCCATAAAAGAAAATTACTTACACGCTGCTCACCACTTGTTCGAATTAATAAATCGACATCAGGTAAATTTTGGGTGTAAAGATGCTGATTTATTACCGTTTCATCAATTTTTTCAAAGGAAATTAAATTATTTTTAATCTTCTCGCCAATTTCCTTCACACAATTGATGATCTCGTCTCTTGAGCCATAACTTAAAGCCAGGTTCAGTACCATTCCTGAATTAGATTTTGTAGTCTCCACAACTTGAAAAAGCTCTTTAGATACTTTCAGAGGTAGTAAATTGAGGTTTCCTATCGGATTGAGCCGAATATTATTTTTTTGAAGTTTATCAGACTCTCTTTTTAAAGATGAAATTAAAAGACTCATTAATGTTTTTACCTCAAGTTTTGGACGATTCCAATTTTCTGTTGAAAAAGCGTACAATGTAAGACATTGAATACCAAGATTTGAACAGCTTTCTACAATATTTTTCACAGATTTTGTTCCATTTTCGTGTCCAAAAATACGCAGTTTACCGCGATTTTTTGCCCACCGCCCATTACCATCCATAATTATGGCGATATGCTTAGGGTACGGAAATTTCTTAATAGTTTCTTCTAAATTCATTTTTGGTAACTACAAAAGCAAGGGTTCCTTCCAAAGGTATAAGTTAGCGTAAATCCACTAAATACATACCAATCATTGTTATTAATATTNCCAAACNTATAANGATTCNAATTCNTCAGTTTTAGTTTCAGGNATACTNCCGTCNATTTCATCAGAAAAAGAGTANNGTGCNGCAATTTCTGCNCCNAGAATNAAATGCTCTGTNAGTGNAAATTTNGCNCCTAANGCAATNGGTATACCNNANGNATTNCTTCTTGTTTTNGNNGANNATAAAGTNTTNTTGNNNTANTAAAAATTNGGATGATTTAATATGCTTATTCCNGTGTANATGTAAGGGCTGAANTTATAANNTCTTTTGTGTAAATCAAAGTCTAAGAANGTAAACTCAATCCCTGCTGAAAATTCCAAACCTTTTGCATTAAAAAAGTATCCCCTTTGCTCTCTTTTTGGATCACTAGATGTTCTGTCGTCCGCGTCTAAAGTTGTGTAAATTAGGCTGGCTCTGTACGAATGCCTTGGGCTTCTATTCCATTTAATAAGTCCACCAATTGCAATTTTGTTGGGTGATATAAAAGTAGTTGAACCAACATCACCAATAAAATTTGTTCCACCACTAAAAACACCTATTTCATAGATTTGAGCATTNCCTAAAGATGCACAAAAAACAAAGACAACAAAGATATATAGCTTTTTCATTAACTTTAAAACGACTGCAAATATAACAAAATTGAAATCCCTTCAAAACAGATTTTGCGTCTGTATATTAAACAATATAAACAAAGAAATATTGTTTAGTTTCTTTTGTCAACCCCCCACAAAAGTTTCTTACGTAGAGTTTCAATNAAAGAACTGCCTTTTAACTCAATCATTTTGATGTGATAGGGTGCTATTTCAATCATAATCCCAACGGATTTATCTATTGAGCTTATTCTAGAATCCAAAGAAAGTAAAATTTGGTTCTCTCGACCACTAAGTTTTAATTGGATCTTGTGTCTGGAAGAGATTACAAGGGGTCTTGCATTTAAGTTATGTGGAGCGATTGGAGTTAATACTAAGCTGTCAGACTCAGGCATTATAACAGGGCCACCACAACTGAGTGAATAACCTGTTGAACCAGTTGGTGTAGAAATAATTAATCCATCAGCCCAATATGATGTTAAATACTCATCATCTAACCAAGTTTCAATGTTTATCATTGATGTTGTATTTTTCCTGCTAACCGCAATTTCATTTAAAGCAAAATCTAAATCCAATTTAGAACTTTCAAAATCTGTTTTTAATTTTAGAACAGTTCTTTTGGAAANACGGTATTTACCCTCATAAATTTGATTTAATGCATTTTTAATTTCGTCTGTCTTAATCGTTGAGAGAAAACCTAGCCGCCCAGTATTTATTCCAATTACTGGAATTCCCAAATCTTTAATTTTTGTAATTGCTCTAAGAATTGTACCATCTCCACCAACACTTATTAATAAATCATATGAATTATCTAGAGTTAAAAATGGCTTAAATCCATACTCATTTGTATTTAAATTTGGCATATTTTGAATAGAATCAAAAAAACTATTCTCAATAAAAACATCTGATTTTTTGGTTTTTAAAAATTCAGCAAGTATCAAAAGTGTAGATTTTGATTGCTCATTTAAATCTTGACCATAAATAGCTACNTTCATTGTTAAGAAATTATAAGTTTAAATAATGGTCAAGGTAAGCTGATCTATCTTTTAGATTTTTCAAAAAACTGTCATCTTCATGTCCCGTTACAATCGTATACCCATAACGCCTGAAGCTTTCAAAAATAGCAGTCAAGCCAGAATTCTCANTTTTGATAGTTATTTGTACTAAACCATTTTTGATTCTTGAAACAAATACTCCAAGAAGTTTTACATTATTTGATTCTAAAATTTGACATATTTCGCTAAAAGAATAATCATTATATCCTTTTTCTACTATGATAATACCACCCGNCTGAGAGAAAAAAGGTGTTCTCTTAAAAANAGAAACAATATCTAAGAGCTCATAATACCCTAAATAATTATCCTCAGAATCCAAAACAGGCATAANATTACTGTCATTACTGGNAAAGGAATCTAACACATCNAACCATAATGCATTATCTCTTACAAAAAAGCCCTCAATTGAATATAAAACTTCATTTACTTTTTGTTCTTTATNGAGGCAGTAAGTATCTGTTTCAGAAANGCAACCTAAATAGACCCCATTTTTTTGAATAGGTACATGTGAATATNTTAGCTGATTAAAACCTTTTTGAATATCCGAAATAAGTGCTTCAGTTTCAAATGGAATCAAGTCGTTTATGATATATTTATTTAGCNGCATAATATAATTTGTAAGCAAATGCAAAATAATCAAAAATAAGACACTATGAAATAAGTACTTTGTATTTTTGTGGATAAAATAAGAAGCAATGACTAAACTTAGTGTAAATATTAACAAAATTGCGACGTTACGCAATGCCCGTGGTGGAGATGTTCCTAATTTGATTCAATTTGCTAAAGATATACAAGAATATGGTGCTCAAGGGGTCACGGTACATCCTAGACCTGATGAACGGCACATTCGTTATCAAGATGCCCAAGACTTAAAGTCAGAAGTATACACTGAATATAATATTGAAGGTAATCCAATTCCCAAATTCTTGCAGCTTGTCCTGTCAATTCAGCCTACACAAGTAACCTTAGTTCCAGACTCCTCAGATGCTATTACAAGCAATGCAGGATGGGATTGCATAAAGCACAAATCCTATTTATCAGAAATTATTGGTGAATTAAAGGACAACGGAATAAGAACATCAATTTTTTTAGATCCAAACCCAATTCAAATTGAAGCAGCGAAGTCAACAGGAGCTGACAGAATTGAATTGTATACCGAACTTTTTGCTCGTGAATTTTCTAAAAATAATTTCAACGCTGTCGAGCCNTATACAAAGTGTGCNGAGATAGCAATAAAAAATGATTTAGGTGTTAATGCAGGACATGATTTATCTTTGNATAATATCAAATTCTTTAAAGAAAATNTTCCAAACTTAAAAGAAGTGTCTATTGGCCATGCCTTGATATCAGAAAGCATTTATTTTGGAATTGAAAATGTGATTAATATGTACAAACACCGATTACTTTAATGATTTTGCACTCAAAAATAGTTGGTNAAGGCACTCCATTTTTAATTTTACATGGATTTTTAGGNATGGGTGATAATTGGAAGACATTGGCCTTACGTTTTGTGAAGTTAGGTTATCAATTGCATCTAATCGATCAAAGAAATCACGGGAGAAGCTTTCATAATCCTATTTTTAACTATGACGTAATGGCCTTAGATTTGGAAGCTTATTGTAAGTTTTATAAGTTGTATAACTGCATACTTTTGGGGCATTCAATGGGTGGTAAGACCTCTATGAGATTTTCCGTTTTATATCCTTACAGGGTCCAAAAACTTATTGTAGTTGATATAGCTCCACGATTTTATCCTATGCATCATCAACATATATTAAATGGGCTTTCATCTTTAGACTTCTTAGTCATCAAAACTAGGAAGCAAGCTGATGTTAAACTTTCTGAATTTGTAACAGATTTAGCGGTAAGGCAATTTTTATTAAAAAACCTTTANTGGCAATCTAAAGAGCGCTTAGCATTTCGTTTTAATTTAAAAGACTTAAAAATAAATATTGGAGAAGTTGGCAAGTCATTATCAGCTGATTGTAAAATCATGGTACCATCCCTATTTTTGAGAGGTAGCCGCTCTGACTATATTTCATCAAATGATCAAGAACAAATTTCCAATCAATTTGTGAATTCTTCATTATGTACAATTTCCAATACAGGACACTGGTTACATGCCGAAAAACCAAATGTTTTTTTTGAAGAAGTAGCGAATTTTTTAAGTTAATTTTCAAAACTTTAAAATATTTGTACTCCATCAAAATTATTGTATTTTTGCCACCCAATTTTTAATTCATTACAATGAATATTACTAGACAAAATAAAGACGCTTTAAATGCAGTTATTACAGTCGAAATAGATAATAAAGATTATGCTGAAAAAGTACAAAAAACTTTAACCAACTACAGGAAATCTGCCAATATTCCAGGTTTTAGAAAAGGTCAAGTTCCGATTGGTCTAGTCAAAAAAAAATATAGTAAAGCGGTAATTGCGGAAGAGGTTAATAAATTGCTTCAAAAATCTTTGGAGAAATACCTTACTGATGAAAAGTTAGATGTACTAGGTAACCCAATTCCAGTACCAAAAGACGATATTGATTGGGATTCAGGTTCACAAAGTTTTTCTTTTGAAATTGGATTGAGTCCTGACTTTCAAATAAAATTAAAAGGGTGGAAATCAATTACACACTATAATATTGTAGCTGATGATAAATTTATTGAAAATCAAATAAAAAACATTCAAAAACAATATGGTAAGATTACATCAAAAAAAGTAGTAGACAGCGCTGATGAGATTTCCGGAGTGTTTTCAAATACTGAAGTTGGAATTGAGTCTACAACAACCATAAGCTTGGATAAAATTAAAGGCAAGGCCAACCAAAAAAAGTTCATTGGTGCTAAGACAGGAGATATTATTGCGCTGAAAACTAAAGGACTTTTTAGTGACGAAAATGACACTAAGAATCACTTAAAATTAAATAATGATTCGGTCAAGAGCTTAAATGTTGATATAAGTTTTAAGATTAATGAAATTAATAATAGGGNCCCAGCTGATTTAGATCAAGATTTGTTTGATAAACTATTTGGCAAAGGTGTGGTAAAAACAGTTACTGAGTTAAAAAACAAGTTGAGAGCAGATGCTGAAAAACAGTTTACTCAGCAATCGGATCAAAAATTATTAAATGATGTTACAGCATATTTAGTCGATAATACAAAATTTAAACTTCCTGCAGAATTTTTGAAAAAATGGTTACAAACAGCGGGAGATGAAACTTTAACTGAAGTTCAGGCTGAAGAAGAATACGATAAGTCTGAGAAAAGTATGCGTTATCAACTTATAGAAAGTAAATTAATATCAGAAAACAATTTACAAGTAGATTTTGATCAACTTAAATCTTATGCTGGTGAAATGATAAAAAAACAAATGGCTCAGTTTGGACAGTTAAATCCATCAAATAAAGAAATTGAAGATGTTGTGGCCAGAGTTCTTTCTAACAAGGATGAGGTGAAACGCATGTCAGAACAACTAACAAGCCAGAAATTGTTAGAATATTTCAAAGAAAATGCTAAGCTTAAGAAAAAAAACATAAATTATGATGCTTTTGTTAAGGAAGTATATGGCAAGTAATTTTTTATAAATTAATCAAATTTAAAATAATATTATATTTACAATTTAAAAAATAGTATCAACATGGANTACGGAAACGAATTTAAAAAGTTTGCAATCAAAGATCAAGGAATTAGTAGTACTTATTATGATAAAATAGTAAGCAGCATAAACCCCACAGGTCTGACTCCAAATATTATTGAAGAACGACAAATGAATATTGCNATTTTTGATGTTTTCTCAAGGCTGATGATGGATCGTATTATTTTCTTAGGAACAGCAATTAATGACCAAGTTGCTAATATAATCCAAGCCCAATTGTTNTTTTTGGAAAGNACTGATTCAACAAAAGATATCCAAATTTATATAAATTCACCTGGAGGNAGTGTTTATGCAGGATTAGGNATNTATGATACTATGCAANTAATAAAACCAAATGTAGCTACTATATGCACAGGTATGGCAGCATCAATGGGTGCAGTTTTATTGTGCGCTGGAGAGAAAGGGAAGCGAAGTGGCTTGACACACTCAAGGGTTATGATTCATCAACCTTTAGGGGGTGCTCAAGGCCAAGCTAGCGACATTGAAATTACTGCACGCGAAATTTTGACTCTTAAAGAAGAGCTCTATAAGATTATTTCAAAACACTCGGGTCAAGATTACGAAAAAGTTTATGCTGATAGTGACCGTGATTATTGGATGAAAGCAGACAAAGCCTTAGATTACGGAATGATAGACGAAATTCTATCTAGCAAATCTTAAATCGAATAAATTAATATACTCTTTTCATGACTAAAGAAGTTTTGGAATGTTCATTTTGTGGAAAACAGAAAGCAGATACAAATTTGTTGATAGCTGGCCTTGATGCACATATTTGTGATAATTGTATAGAACAGGCACATGGTATCGTAGTTGAGGAATCTAAACATCAAAATAAGGAGATTAATTCTGATTTGATGCTCAAGAAGCCAAAAGAAATCAAAGAATTTTTAGATAATTATGTAATTGGCCAAAGTCAGACTAAAAAGGTGATGTCTGTAGCGGTATATAATCATTACAAAAGATTGTTACAATCTTCTAATATTGAAGATGATATTGAAATTCAGAAAAGTAATATTGTTATGGTAGGCCAGACTGGCACTGGGAAGACTTTGATGGCTAAAACTATTTCAAAGATGCTTAACGTGCCGTTAGCTATTGTTGACGCCACTGTAATGACTGAAGCGGGTTACGTTGGGGAGGATGTTGAAAGCATGTTAACACGACTGTTGCAAGCTGCAGATTATGATAAAGAAAAAGCAGAAAGGGGTATTGTATTTATTGATGAAATTGATAAAATTGCTCGAAAAAGCGATAACCCATCAATAACTAGAGACGTTTCAGGTGAAGGCGTACAACAAGCTTTACTTAAATTACTTGAAGGTACAATAGTTAATGTCCCACCAAAAGGAGGTAGAAAACATCCTGATCAAAAATTCATTGAGGTAAATACAGAAAACATTCTGTTTATTGCTGGAGGAGCATTTGATGGTATTGAACGTTATATCTCTAAGCGATTAAATATGGCAGCTATTGGTTATAAATCTTCTCAGAAGACTGATGAAATCAACCCAAAAAATCTATTACAATATATTACTCCAAGAGATTTAAAAGATTTCGGTCTAATTCCTGAAATAATAGGAAGATTACCTGTTTTAACTCACATGAACCCTTTGGACGAATCAACTCTCAGAGCGATTCTAACAGAACCAAAAAATGCAATTGTTAAACAATATAAAAAATTATTTAAGATGGATAATATCACACTATCTTTTGAAGACGACGCCTTAGATTTTATTGTCAAGAGAGCCATTGAGTACAAGTTAGGCGCTAGAGGATTACGTTCATTATGTGAAGAAATTTTGACTGACGCAATGTTTACACTTCCAGGGACTGAAGAAAAATCTCTTTCAGTTGATAAATCCTATGTAAAAAAACATCTTAGCCGAAATAAGCTTAAACAACTAAAAGCGGTTTCATAAAAGTATTAATTAATTATTTTTATTAAAATCATCCAAACTTTCTAAAAATAATCTTGAGTTGGAAAGCCGAGGTATTTTGTGCTGTCCACCTAACTTATTTTTCATTTTTAGCCAATCGTGAAAAAGACCATTTCTTGCAACTCTTACTTTTGGGAGATTAAGAGTAGTACTATTGTAGCGCTTTGCTTCGTAGTCAGAATTTAGTGATTTAAGTGCATTATCAAGAAGAGCTGTAAAATAAAGTAAATCCTTTGGAGGAGTTTTAAATTCAATCAACCACTCGTGTGCTCCTTTTAGATTATCTTTCATGAAAATAGGTGCAACAGTATAATCCCGAATTTCACAATTATTTTTTTTGCTAACAACTTCTAGTGCTTTATTAGTGTTTTCAATTATGAGCTCTTCACCAAAGACATTGATAAAATGTTTTGTCCGGCCAGAAACTTTAATTCGGTAAGGATTAATGTTTGTAAAGCGAACTGTATCTCCAATTTGATATCTCCAAAGACCCGCATTAGTTGTTATCACAATCGCATAATTTTTTCCTTTTTCAACTCTCCATATAGGAATTAATTTTTGATTTTTTGTCCCATAGGTATCCATTGGAATAAACTCGTAAAAAATTCCATAATCTAACATCAACATTAATTCATCAGAATTATTACGATCTTGAATTCCAAAAAATCCTTCAGATGCATTATAAGTTTCATAATATTTAAAATTGCTAGAAGGAATAATTTTTTTGTACTCTGATGCGTAGGGTAAGAAACTTACCCCTCCATGAAAGTAAACTTCCAGATTAGGCCAGACTTCTAGAATATGAGATTTTTCAGAAGACTCTAAAACATTATTTAATAAAACCAACATCCAAGAAGGCACCCCAGCTAGACTTGTAACATTTTCATTTTTAGTTTCATGTACAATGGCCTCCATTTTCATTTCCCAATTACTCATCAATGAAACTTTATTGCTAGGGGTGCTACTAAATTCAGCCCAAAAAGGCATATTATCAATTAATATAGCAGATAAATCTCCAAAAATAGTTCCATTTTCTTCATATAATTCTTTACTTCCGCCTAAGCGTAAATTTTTACCATTAAACAATTCAGATTCAGGATTATTATTTAAATACATGCAAAGTAAATCCTTTCCAGCAGCATAATGGCACTTTTCTAGAGAAGCATCGCTGACAGGAATAAATTTGCTTTTAGCACTAGTAGTACCACTTGATTTAGCAAACCATTTTATTGGTTTATGCCAAAAAATATTCTGCTCACCTTTTCTTGAACGCTCTATTAAATCCTGATAACTCTCGTAGGTGGAAATTGGAATACGCTCAGCAAATTCTTGGTAAGACTTGATTTCTTTAAAATTATATTTTATACCTATTTCTGTNTTTTTAGATTCTTCAATAAGATTACTAAGTAATTCACTTTGAACTTCATAGGGGTATTTTATAAACAATTCAATTTGATGAAATCGTTTCTTTAAGAACCATGAGGCCACAGAATTTACTAAAGGAAATGCCATAAAATTATTTATATTTACAAGGTTAAAAGTAATAAAATTTATCAATGCTTTACAAAGGTGTACTCACAAAAATGCGAACGGAGCTTTCTATGCCTATAAATTATTATTTAACAATTGGATATGACTTTATCCAGGTTCATCAATTATTACAAAAGAAACTTAGATTAAATTTCGCTGGACACCAATGCTTAAGCTGTAACAGTAGTGAAATTATTTTTCGNCAAGGTTTTTGTAAATCTTGTTTTTTTGAATTGCCCCAAACCGCTGATTGGATTATGCATCCAGAAAAAAGCAAAGCTCATTTGGGTATAGAAGAAAGAGACTTACAATATGAAAAAAATGTGCAATTGCAACCCCATATAGTTTATTTAGCGAATTCTAGTGACGTAAAGGTGGGTGTAACTCGGAAAACACAATTACCCACAAGATGGATTGACCAGGGCGCTCAATCAGCACTAGAAATTTTGGAAGTTCCTAATCGGTATTTAGCGGGAATAGCAGAAGTAACTTTAAAAAAATATGTTAGTGATAAAACTAATTGGCGCGAAATGTTAAAAGGAAAAAAATCATCTGAAGATCTATTAAATTGGCGCGATAAGCTAATTCCATATTTACCCAAAGAAGTTTCCCCTTATATTTTAAATAATAATGAAATATTAAATTTGAATTTTCCTGTAAATAAATACCCAGAAAAGCCAAAAAGTCTTAATATTATTAAAAGTCTTGNATTTGAAGGAATTCTTGTAGGTATTAAAGGACAGTATCTTATTTTTGAAGATGAGACTGTTTTTAATATAAGAAGTAATGAAGGAATCGTTATTGAGTTAGATGTCGTGGGTTAATCNAATTCAATTTCTTGATTAATTTTTAAACCAAAGCGTCTTCTAAAAATGAACACACCCAAGTATAAAAACGGTGTGTCTAATGCGGCTATAATAACTTTGAATAAAAAACCAGCTAAAAGCAAACCACTAAATAAGCTCCAATCAATTTCACCGAAAAAGCAGAGCAAAAGTAATACAGTTGCTGTATCTACAAATTGTGATAGAAATGTAGAACAATTATTGCGAAACCAAAGATGTTTGCCTTTTGTTATTCGCTTCCAATAATGGTAGATTTGAATGTCTACAAACTGTGCAAACAAATAAGCCAGCATACTAGCCATAACGGCAATTGCCGTACTACCAAAAACGGTGGAAAACAATTCATCTGAAACAGGAGACCAGTCAGTTGCTGGAACTGCATTAGCTATATAAATTATGGCCATAGCAAAAAAGGATGCAAAAATACCCCCTACTACCACTTCGTTAGCCTTCCTTTTGCCATATATTTCACTTATGAGATCAGTAATTAGGAAGGTAATGGGGTAGGGTAAAATACCAACTGAAATTTCAAATAATTTGATGTCCCAAATTGATAACTCAAATGGATAATAATAAAAGAACTTTTTAAAAATTAGGTTTGAAACAACTAATGAGGTAATAAATAAAAGACCAAGAATTAAATAAAGCCGTCTTGCTAATATGGTGTCCTTGGGTTTCATTCGCTGTAGATAAATACTTATGTAAAGATATAATATTAATTTTTCTTTTACTTAAATTGCTATTTGTTATGACAATACAAAAACAAATTTATATTGGTTTAGGAAGTAATGTAGGTAATAGATTTTCNTATCTTCAATTGGCAATTGAATCAATTCATTATGAAATTGGGAGTATTATAGCTATTTCTAATTGTTACGAAACTCCTTCAATGGGATTTAAGGGAGATAATTTTCTGAATGCCTGTATTGAAGTACGAAGTAGTTTGTCTGCAGAATTACTGCTTTCAAAACTCTTGTTGATAGAAGAACGCTCAGGACGTAAGCGCTATTTAGATGGCCAGTATCNTTCTCGAACTTTAGATCTTGATATCTTNTTTTTTGAGCAGGAAATCATTGAAAACGAATTACTTAGTGTACCCCATCCCCGACTAGAAAGTCGTCTTTTTGTTTTACGCCCTTTAGCTGATATAGCCCCCGATTTCATACACCCTAATTCAAAAATAACTATGCTTAAGCTGCTGGACGTGTGTAATGATATTAGTCAGATATCAAAGCAAAAAAATAAGTTAAAAAACCCTTTATATAATATTGATTTTTCAAGCTATAATTTTATTGCCATCGAAGGAAATATTGGTTCTGGAAAAACAAGTTTAGCTAAAATGATGGCACAAGACTTTAATGCTAAATCAATTTTTGAGCGTTTTGCAGATAACCCTTTTTTACCTAAATTCTATGATGATTCCCAACGCTATGCTTTCCCACTTGAAATGTCATTTCTTGCTGATCGTTTTCAGCAAATTTCAGATGATTTTGCACAACTTGATTTATTTAAAGATTTTATCATTTCAGACTATGAGGTTTTTAAATCTTTAATTTTTTCAAAAATCACACTATCAAAAGAGGAATTCCTATTGTATAGAAAACTATTTTTTTTAGTTTATAAAGATATTAAACGTCCGGACTTGTATATTTATTTACATCAAGATATTGATAAGTTGCAAATAAATATTAAGAAAAGAGGACGTGGTTATGAACGTAATTTAAGTCAAGAATATTTAAAAAAAATACATTTAGGGTATTTAGACTTCATAAAAAATAATCCGCAACAAAAAGTCAAAATTATTGACATTAGTAATCGCGATTTTATCTGTAACCGTCACGACTACTTGTGGATTTTATCTCAAATTAATGGTTAATTTTAGAAAATAAGTCCCACAAGACTACTCCACTGCTTACAGCCACGTTTAGCGAATGTTTTGTTCCGTATTGTGGAATTTCTATTATCCCATCACATCTGCTGACAACATCCTGGGACACACCTTTAACTTCGTGTCCAAAAACTAGTGCATAAGTTGTTTTTTTTTGAGGCACAAAGCTCTGAAGTTTAGTCGAATTTTCAGCTTGCTCAATTGCTATTACTTTGACTTTTTCAGCTTGCAATTTTTTGACAATCGACTGAGTTTTCTCAACATATGTCCAGTTTACAGAATCGGTACTTCCTAAGGCTGTTTTTTGGATATCTTTATGAGGAGGGGTAGCCGTAATCCCACATAAGTAAATATGTTTTACTCTAAATGCATCGGCAATTCTAAAGACACTACCCACATTATTAAGACTACGAACATTGTCCAATATAATAATTAGTGGAGATTTTTCAGCTGCTTTAAAACTATCTAAGCTTAATCGATTTAAATCACTATTTTTAATTTTTCGCACAGGTTTAATTCTCAGTTATTAGGTTTTAAAAAACACCAAAATTAGTTACATTAGCAACATAATATATCCACAAAAGTACGTTTTTAAACAAATATTCGTTGACTAAAAAAGCAAAAAAAGTGACGCCTCTAATGAAACAGTACAATGCTATAAAGGCAAAGTATCCAGATGCTTTATTATTGTTTCGAGTAGGGGATTTTTATGAAACTTTTGGAGTTGATGCTGTTAAAGCTTCGAAAATTTTGGATATCATTTTAACAAAGCGCGGAGCAGGTAGCCAAAGTGAAACAGAACTTGCGGGTTTCCCCCACCATTCACTTAACACATACTTGCCTAAATTAGTAAAGGCAGGGCAGCGGGTCGCTATATGTGATCAATTGGAGGATCCTAAAAAAACAAAAAAAATAGTAAAGCGTGGCGTAACCGAATTAATCACACCTGGAGTATCTCTTAACGATGAGGTTTTAAATTCCAAAACCAATAATTTTTTAGCTGGAATTTATTTTGGTGATAACATTGGAGCTTCTTTTTTGGACGTTTCCACAGGTGAGTTTTTAACTGCTCAGGGCAGCGTAGCATATGTTTCAAAATTATTACAGAATTTCCGGCCGAGTGAAGTGCTTGTTGAAAAGCAAAAGCGTAAAGAGTTTAGTAAAGCTTTTGGTAATAACTTTCATGAATTTTACTTAGATAATTGGGTATTTCAGGACGATTACGCTAACGAATCTTTATGTCAGCATTTCCAAACCAAGTCTTTGAAAGGCTTTGGTGTAGACTCTCTAAATAGTGGCTTGGTGGCTTCTGGTGCCATATTACATTACCTTGGAGAAACACAGCACCATAAACTTCAGCACATTACTTCCATTGAGCGTCTTTTAGAAGCTGATTTTGTTTGGATGGATGAATTTACTATAAGAAATTTAGAGTTGTATCATTCTAATAATCAAAATGCGGTTACTCTTATCCAGGTTATTGATAAAACTCTATCCCCAATGGGTGGAAGACTTCTTAAGCGTTGGTTGGCACTACCATTAAAATCAGTTAAGGATATTAAAGATCGCCACAGCGTAGTCTTTTACTTTTATGAGAATGAATCCACATTAATAAACTTACAATCACATTTGAAAGGAATTGGAGATTTGGAACGTCTTATTTCTAAAGTAGCAACAACTAAAGTCAATCCACGTGAAGTTGTACAATTAAAAAACTCATTAGAACAATTACTCCCCATAAAAACAATTGCGTTGGATAGTAATCAAGCTGCTTTGAATATAATTGGGAAAAAAATACATAATTGCGAAGAGTTGCGATTTAAAATCAGTACGACCTTGAATGAAGATGCACCAGTCAATATTCTTAAAGGTAATACTATTTCGTCTTCTGCTGACAATGAATTAGCAGCTTTGCGTGATATTGCTTTTTCAGGTAAAGATTATTTAGATCAGATGTTAGCACGAGAAAGTGAGGCTACAGGAATTTCTTCATTGAAAATTGCTTCTAATAATGTATTTGGCTACTATATAGAAGTACGCAACACTCATAAAGATAAGGTTCCTGATCATTGGATCAGAAAACAAACGCTAGTCAATGCTGAGCGTTACATTACTTCTGAATTGAAAGAGTACGAACAAAAAATATTAGGAGCTGAAGATCAAATTTTAGCTATTGAGCAACGCCTTTTTTCAGAGCTTATTTTATGGATGCACGATCATATTAAAGCTGTACAGGAAAATGCTTATTTATTAGCTCAATTGGATTGTTTAAGTGCTTTTGCTCATTTAGCAAAACAAAATCGGTATATATGCCCGGATCTAGACGATTCTTTTGACTTAGATATCAAACAAGGACGTCATCCAGTGATTGAAAAGCAATTGCCTTTGGGTGAAACCTACGTTGCAAATGATGTCTTTTTAGATCGTGAAACGCAGCAAATTATAATGATTACTGGTCCAAACATGTCTGGTAAATCAGCTATTCTACGTCAAACTGCTTTAATTGTACTAATGGCCCAAATTGGAAGTTTTGTACCTGCTACTAAAGCAAGAATAGGCGTAGTTGATAAACTCTTTACTCGAGTTGGAGCAAGTGATAATATTTCAATGGGAGAGTCTACATTTATGGTTGAGATGAACGAAACAGCGTCAATTTTAAATAATATTTCTGAACGTAGCTTAGTGTTGTTGGATGAGATTGGACGTGGTACAAGCACTTATGACGGAATTTCCATTGCATGGGCTATTAGTGAATATTTACACGAACACACAGCACGTGCTAAAACTCTTTTTGCTACACACTACCACGAGTTAAATGAAATGTCGGAAACTTTTTCACGAATTAAAAACTTCAATGTTGCAGTCAAAGAATTAAAAAACAATGTTTTATTTTTAAGAACTTTGGTTAGTGGGGGAAGTCAGCACAGCTTTGGGATTCATGTTGCTAAAATGGCTGGTATGCCAAAGATAGTTTTGGAGCGTTCTAAAAAAATATTGAAACAGCTTGAAAAATCACACTCTAGTGAAGAGCTTACTGCCAAAGTAAAAGATTTAAACTCAGAGATGCAGTTAAGTTTTTTTAATTTGGATGACCCTTTGTTAGAGGAGCTAAAAATAGACATATTAGATACTGATATTGATCGTTTAACTCCTATGGAAGCTTTAATGAAACTAAATGAAATTAAGCGTAAACTTTCGAAGAAAAAATAAGGACAAAAATTAAAAAAAACTTTGGTATTCTAAGAAATATATTAAATTTGCAACCCCGTTGTTATTTAGTGGGATGTTCATATAAATCGCGAAAGTAGCTCAGGGGTAGAGCATCACCTTGCCAAGGTGGGGGTCGCGGGTTCAAATCCCGTCTTTCGCTCNATANTTTAAANTAANNNTTCCATGCTGAAGTGGTGGAATTGGTAGACACGNTGGACTTAAAATCCANTGGNCAGTNATGGCCGTNCGGGTTCAAGTCCCGNCTTCAGTACAATAACCGTTGTTAATCGTTTGATTTTCAACGGTTTTTTGATTTTAGATTTAAATTTTCATCATGATAATTCTGGATCAAGACTAATTGTTGTGTTTAGGCAAAAATTTGCGTTAATCTGAATATAGTTGTTGACTTGCTCAATTAGTCTTTTATCAGAACAACAGGCTTAATACTTTAAAACATCAGTGC
>NZZM01000038.1 GCA_002698705.1 Formosa sp.
TCAAAGACTTGTTTTTTGACATCCAAGCGTTCCACCACAACTTCCATGATCCAGTCCACATCTTTTACTTTAGAAATATCATCCTCTAAATTACCGGTACTGATACGTTGGGTAAATTTTGGACTGTAGATCGGATTTGGTTTAGACTTAAGGGCATTTTTTAGAGCCGTATTTACAATTCGGTTTCTAACGACTTTATCTTTCAGGCTCAATCCTTGTGCTTTTTCTTTGTCACTGAGTATTTTCGGTACAATGTCTAATAAAAGAACTTCCACGCCGATGTTTGCAAAATGACAAGCGATCCCACTTCCCATAATTCCAGACCCGATGATTGCAATCTTATTAATTCTTCTTTTTTTCATAGATTATTAGAAGTTTAAAATATTTTTTTATCATTTATTAGCTCTAAAATAGTTTCAGAAACATAATAAAAGTTCTTTAATTTTTCAGAACTTATTTTTGTTTTAATTTTATTATTAAACTTGAAAACTCGTTGTCTTGAGTCTTCTCTTTTTTCCAATCCTAGTTTGGTTAAATTAATTATGATGCCTCGTCCGTCTTCGGGATTTGGAGTTCTTTTTATTAAGTCGCGATCTTCCAATGTTTTTAATATTCGTGAAAGACTAGTAGATTCCATACCCATTTTTGGACCTAAAGATGTAGAAGAGGTACCTATTTTTGGATCAATACTCAACAAAGTGAAAGCGGTAGCCATTGTTGCATCAAATTTTGAAGCTTCTTCATTATACATTTTTTGCACAGCAAGCCAAGTTGTTCTTAAAATATAATCTATTGTTTTTTCTTTCAAAACTTAGTATTTAATCAAATATATAAAATTTTATTATGCATGCATAGTATATTGTAATATTTTAGCTAACTCAGTTGTTTAGTAATAATAGAAGGTTTATTTATATATTTTAGAAACTATTTGCTGATACATTTTGAGAATTGCACTACGTTTCATTTTCATTGTAGGAGTAAGTTGTCCATTTGAGATTGACCATACATCAGGAGTCAACTCAAATCTTTTGATTTGTTCCCATTTCCCAAATCTTAAATTACATTTATCAACTTCCTGCTGAATGCGTTTTTGAACTTCTATTGAAGCAATTATTGATTGGTTTGTTTTATCTATATTGAAGCCTTTTCGTGATATCCATTCGGATATAAATTCAAAGTTAAGTTGTATCAATGCCGCAGGCATTTTTTGATTTTCTCCAATCACCATAACTTGTTCTATGAAATTTGATTCTTTAAGCGCATTTTCAATTAGGGTAGGGATAATGTATTTACCACCCGAAGTTTTGAACATTTCTTTTTTACGCCCCGTAATTTTTAAAAATCCGTCATTATCAATCTCTCCTTTATCTCCTGTGTGAAAGTAATCGCCAGTCATTACGGCTGTTGTGCGTTCAGGATCTTTGTAATAGCCCATCATGACATTTGGTCCCTTAACAAGCACTTCACCATCTNCAGCAATTTTCAACTCTACATTAGAAATGGGCTTTCCAACCGAACCAATTTTAAAAAATTTATTAGCTAACATCCCNACTGTTACAACTGGTGAAGTTTCTGTTAAGCCATAACCTTCCATAACCATCATGCCAGAAGCACAGAATATTCTTGAAAGACGTGGATGTAAAGCAGCACTTCCTGAAACCATAGTTTGTAATTCTCCACCAAGCGCGGCTTTCCATTTACTAAAAATAAGTTTCCGAGCAATTTTAAGCTGNAATTCATACCACCATCCATTGATACCATAAGGTTCGTAACGCTCTCCAAGTGAAACGGCCCAAAAGAATAAATTTTTCTTAACTCCTTTAAGTTCTGATCCTTTGGCGTATATCTTATTAAATACTTTTTCAAGTAGTCTGGGAACCACGCTCATGAAATTTGGTTTTATCTCTTGTGCATCAGCTCCTATGGTCTCTAAACTTTCAGCAAAATAGACCGTCACGCCAGCATGTTGGTAAACATAAATAAGCACCCGTTCAAAAATATGGCAAAGTGGCAAAAAGCTCAAAACACGTGATGAGCCTTGAATTAGAGGGAGTCTTGGTATACTAGCCAAAACGTTTTGTACAATGTTGCGGTGAGATAGCATGACCCCTTTTGGTGTTCCAGTAGTTCCAGANGTATATATAATGGTGGCTAGGTCATTTTCTTTAACCTGTTTTTTTCGGGCTTCCACTTCATTTTGATTTGAGGTGTCTTGACCCATTTCTAAAAGTACGCTATAGTTTTTACATTCTTTTAATTGATCAAAACTATAAACATCTTTTAGTTGTGTATTGGCCTTGACTTTTAAAACTTTATCTAGTACATCTTCATCGGATACAAAGCAATAAGTGGCTTGGCTGTGGTTTAAAACATATTCGTAATCCTCTGATGAAATGGTTGGATATATGGGGATATTTTGTGCACCTACTTGTAAAACTCCAATATCAACAATGCACCACTCTGTGCGGTTTGTTGAAGATATGATAGCAATTTTATCATTTTTTTTAACCCCTAATTTTAGTAGGGCACGGCTAACAGCGTTGGCTTTGTCTAAGTATTCTTTGGTAGAGGTGTTAATCCATTCTCCATTTTTTTTGCTGACCAAAGCGACCTCCAGATTATGTGCTTCTAATTGGTGGTAAGGAAAATCAAATAAACGTTTTATATCCAACATTTTTTAGGCTTCAGTTACTATGCAAAATAGGGATTTTTAAAAACTTAACAAATAAGAACTAAAAAATTATGATTCTTGTAAACTAATGTTTAAAAATCTTAGATTTTTGTATTGTATGTCTCAACCCAGTGAAAGGCATTTTGAAAAGCTTCTAACCACGGGGATGCCGCATCGTTTCTTTCTGAAGGATAATAAGCCCAATTCCAAGGGAAAATAGACCGTTCAATATGGGGCATCGTTACTAAGTGTCTTCCAGTTGAATCACACATCATAGCTGTGTTGTAATCGGAGCCATTGGGATTATGTGGATAGTCTTGGTATGCATATTTTCCTACAATATTATACTTTGATTCTTCATAGGGCAATACAAATTTTCCTTCTCCGTGTGAAATCCAAACACCAAGTGTAGCTCCTTCAAGAGTTCCTAACATAACAGAATTATTTTTTTGTATATCGACAGAAGTGAAAGCACTTTCGTGTTTTTGAGAGTTGTTGTAGGTCATTTTACCATGCTCTTCGTGCGCTGGATTGATGAGATTTAATTCCATCCAAAGTTGACATCCGTTACAGATTCCAACAGAAATCGTGTCTTTTCGATTAAAGAATTTTTGGAGGGCTTTTTTGGCCTTTTCATTATATTTGAAAGCACCGGCCCAACCTTTTGAAGATCCTAAAACATCACTATTACTAAAACCGCCCACAGCTCCTATAAATTGAATATCTTCTAAAGTTTCACGTCCCGAAATTAAATCAGTCATATGTACGTCTCTTACTTCAAATCCAGCCAAGTGCATGGCGTTTGCCATTTCTCGCTCTGAGTTGCTACCTTTTTCCCTAATAATAGCGGCTTTTGGTTTTACTTTATGGTCATTAATTAGGGGAAGTTTTCCGTTAAAATGTATAGGAAAACGATAATTTAGAGTTTGTTTTTTGTAATTATTAT
Source organism: Formosa sp. (assembly GCA_002698705.1). Classification (GTDB taxonomy): domain Bacteria; phylum Bacteroidota; class Bacteroidia; order Flavobacteriales; family Flavobacteriaceae; genus UBA3537. Next base: position 3,618 of record NZZM01000038.1, read on the forward strand.
AACGGGTTTTAGCAAGACCGTTAGCGGTTTGTTTGGCATCTAACAGATAAGAAGTTTCGTACCAAAAATCTCTGTAGGTTTCAATGTTTAAATTAAATTTAGCTTGATAATTTTTTAGCTTTAGCGTTCCAGTTTCTAAAATGCTTCCAATGCGCAGTGCATCAATTCCATTAGATTTAAAAATTGTCTCAACAGAAGTATCTTTGGCTTGAAATACAATTCCAGAGTTTTCAGAAAATAATACTTTGACTGTATCTGCCTCTCCAAGGGATGTTAAATCAATTTCAGCGCCTAGACCATTGTCTGAAAAACACAATTCTAACAAAGTTGTAATCAATCCTCCAGAAGAAATATCATGTCCAGCAACAATTTGTTTGTTGTGAATCAAATGTTGCATGGTTTTAAAAACACTTTTAACGTATTCAGCACTTTTAACTGTAGGAGTTTGCTGTCCAATACTGGTAAGTATCTGTGCAAATGAACTGCCTCCCAATTTGAAGGCATCCTGAGAAATGTTGATATAATATACAGGGCCTTGATTGGTTTTAAATAACGGTTCCACAACTTTAGAAATTCCATTGCAATGGGCTACCGCAGATATTACAACTGTTCCTGGTGAAAGTACATCGCCTTCGGGGTATTTTTGCTTCATTGAAAGAGAATCTTTTCCGGTTGGAACATTAATGCCTAATGCAATTGCAAATTCTGAAATCCCTTTAACTGCTTCGTAGAGCCGGGCATCTTCCCCAGGGTTTTTACAGGGCCACATCCAATTAGCGGATAAAGACACGCTTTTAAGACCTTTTTCCAACGGCGCCCATATTATATTCGTCAAAGCTTCAGCAATGGCATTTCTACTGCCAGAAATGGGATTTATGAGTGCTGAAATGGGTGCATGTCCTATGCTGGTCGCCACGCCATGTTCACTTTTGTAATCCAATGCCATGACTCCTACATTGTTAAGTGGGAGTTGTAAAGGCCCTACACACTGTTGTTTGGCGACTTTACCACCTACACAGCGATCCACTTTATTGGTAAGCCAATCTTTGCAAGCAACAGCTTCTAATTTCAACAATTGCTCAATATAAGATTCGAGCTGCATTTGGTCATATGAGATGGCCTTATAATTTTTTTCTAATTTCTGGTCTTTTAAAATAGTTTTTGGAGAACTACCAAACATATCTTGTAGGTTGAGATCCATAGGCTTATTACCATTTTTTTTAGATTGAAAAACAAAACGATGGTCATTTGTTACTGTACCAACATTGTAAATAGGGGAGCGTTCTCGTGCTGCAATTTTGAAAAGTGTTTTAAGATGTTTTTCAGCAATGACCAGACCCATGCGTTCTTGGGATTCATTTCCTACAAGCTCCTTGTCTGAAAGCGTGGGGTCTCCAATAGGCAGAGCGTCTAAATTTATATGCCCTCCAGTGTCCTCAACAAGTTCTGACAAGCAATTGAGGTGACCCCCAGCCCCGTGATCGTGAATAGAAACAATAAAATTATCCTCGCTTTCTACCATTCCACGAATAGCGTTGGCAGCCCGTTTTTGCATTTCTGGATTTGAGCGTTGGACAGCGTTGAGTTCAATACCTGAAGAAAATTCACCAGTGTCTGCTGAAGAAACAGCAGCACCACCCATACCAATTCGATAATTATCACCTCCCAAAATCACTATTTGATCGTCTTTTTTAGGAATGTCTTTAAGTGCTTGATCGGCTTTACCGTAACCAATTCCACCAGCCTGCATGATGACCTTGTCAAAGCCTAAGCGCTCAGCGTCTTCAGAGTGTTCAAAAGTAAGCACAGAGCCGCAAATAAGCGGTTGCCCAAATTTATTTCCAAAATCGGAGGCACCATTGGAGGCCTTAATTAAAATATCCATCGGGGTTTGGTAAAGCCATGCACGAGCTTTAAATCCATTTTCCCATGGACGGTTATCCAATAATCGGGAATAGGATGTCATATAAACGGCTGTTCCTGCAAGTGGTAGAGAGCCTTTGCCACCCGCTAAACGGTCTCTAATTTCTCCACCAGATCCTGTAGCAGCCCCATTAAAAGGCTCAACAGTCGTCGGGAAGTTGTGGGTTTCTGCTTTAAGCGATATGACTGATTCGAAATCTTTTGTGGTGTATGTATCTGGTATATCTGCTCTTTTTGGTGCAAATTGCTCTACTACTGGCCCTTTTATAAAAGCAACATTATCTTTATAGGCCGAAACGATATTTTGTGGATTTTGCTTGGAAGTTTCTTTGATCAGTTTGAATAGTGAGGTGGGTTGTTCCTTACCATCTATTATAAATGTGCCATTGAATATTTTATGCCGACAGTGCTCGGAATTAACTTGTGAAAATCCAAAAACTTCAGAGTCCGTGAGAGGACGGCCAATTTTTTCACTTACTTTTTTTAAGTAATCTATTTCTTCATAGCTTAATGATAAGCCTTCATGAATGTTGTAAGCCTCAATGTCTTCTATTTCTAATATGGGGTCTGGGGTCATTTTAATGTCAAAAATAGCTTGATTTAAAGCCTTAAATTTTTCAGATATCATTGGATCAAAATCTTTACTTATCCTTTTAATGGCTTTAAATTTTTCGATTCTTACAACGCCATTAATCCCCATATTTTGAGTAATTTCCACGGCATTGGTACTCCAAGGAGTAACCATGGCTGAGCGTGGTCCTAAAAACGGCCCCTCAATCGAAAACGTATCTATTTTGGGTTGGTCTGCAAAAAGCCAAGAAAGTTTGGCATTGGTATCTTCAGTGAGCGATTGTGGCCCTTGTACGGCAAATACTCTTTTTTGAGCGTCTCCAAAGAAGTGAATCATGTGATTTTAATTATATAATATGAATCTATACAAAATTAATTTTTTTAGGAGGAAATATACCTCTTTTTAGAAGTGATTTTTAAGGATTATCCACAAGTTTTAAACAGTTAAATCACAAAGAATTAAATCCACTTATGGTTTGATTATTTTTCTCGTCCAAGATTTGCTAAAATTGTGCAATTGAATGATGTAAATACCTGAGTTAAGACTGTTAATTGGAAGTAGGTTTGTTCCAGGATTTAGGCTGTAACTAAAAACTTTTTTCCCTGTAATATTATAAATCTCAACATCCACTTTTTCTAAAACATCAACATATACTGTATTTCCTGTCAAGGGGTTTGGGTAAAGTTTTATAACAGGATTTGTATTTTGAGAAATATCAAGTGTTTGGGTGTGTGACCCTAAATCATCACATGTATTAGTATCATCATAAGTAGTCCACTCATTAATATCAAATATTGATGAACCTTCGATCACATCTGTATTTCGAACTAGTGTTATGTTTTTTGCGTAGTCACTATCATTCCCAAGCGTTCCTAAGATGTCAATAAGGACTCCATTTTTAAATAAGCCAATAGCATCGTTGCCATTGAATCCTGTAATACTATTATTTAAATCGTCTTCTACATCTGTACAAACATTAGCACTACCATGCATAATGACATAAACCTCTGTGTTTTCAATGCTTGCATTGTTTGGAAAACTGTAGTTGTAGGAATTCCATGTGCTGCTCCCATTAGAGCTTAGCTTCAACTCATAATTTGATAAATTTATTGTGGACCCCGAAAAATTAGAAATTTCTAAAGCCTTGTTAAAGCTGCTACCTTCCATGTATTCTGAAAAAAATAGATCTGCATTGCCTGTGCTGCCGTTTGTCGTAGTTTCACATGCTTCATTAGAAGACACAGAGCTGTTGTTACTGCTGTCTATTGCAACTACAGTAAAGCAAAAATTTGTTTCTGGGCTCAATCCGATGATGGTTGTTGAAGTTGTGTTCACATTACTGTGAAAAATACCCTCTTTGTAAACATTATAACCAATCAATCCCACATTATCAGTTGCGGCATTCCAATTCAAATCAATGCTATTTGCAGTCGGATTTGAAGCTACTAAGTTAGATGGTGCTGTGGGTGCTTCAGTATCGTCTTCTGCGTTCCAAACGGCATTGACATATTCGGGATGGTCTACAAAAGGATTACGATTCCCTTGATGTTCGTAATAAATTGCATTATTGCGGTCTATTTCTTTTTGAGACACAGGGTCTAAGTTGTGCCATTCTAACAATATATTTAAAAAGGTTGTATTAAAAACCTGATCAACAGTACCATTAAACATGGCATAACTGCTCCAATTTGGCACTTGATTTTGATAGCGTGTTGCAAAATAAAAATGAATGCGCGCAATGTCTCCTTTAAATTCATTTATGGGTTCAAAAACAGTTCCAGAATAACCACTTGAGTAACCACTATTGAGGTTGTCGCCTAATTTTGAGCCGTTTTGTGTTGGATTTGAAATGCCAGATTGCGATGCCAGGTTGTTGTTATCTACACGTCCCATCGGAAAGTTACCACGAAATCCGTTAACACGTCCATCAGTTGGGAGCAGGTGGTGCGCATCCCCTTGCATTGGAGAATTTTCATTAAAAACGGATTTTGGAATGATATGTTCTTTGTTGTAGCAATCGCCCTCAACAGAGTAGTTTCCGCATTCATCGTTGAAAGGTGTAAAATTATAGGGATCTTGGCCCTCAGGATTTTCTGAGTATATATCCAATATGGTGTTATTATTTTCGTAATAATTATCTAAGTCATAATTTCTAAAAAACCCATCAATAGCACTGTATCCTTGATCATTTTGTTGATTGATAATATTATATAGTTGGGTTTTTAAAACGTACCCATTACCAGTTGCATTGTTGTAATAACCGTTTGGAATTTGTGAAAATCCAAAATTGGTGCAAAGAACTGAAAAAAGTATGTAGTAATGTTTCATTAAATTGGTTTTTCAAGAAGCGCCATATAAAAACCGTCATATCCACTCTTGTGTGCAAATATTTTTTTCTCTTTGATTAATTTGAATTTTCTCCCTTCTTTAGTTGCTATAAATTTATTTATTTGTTCTTGGTTTTCAGACGGCAACACAGAACAAGTTGCATACACCATTTTTCCTCCAGGTTTTAACATTTTAGAATAGTCATTTAATATGTTTTGTTGAGTTGCTTTTATATTATCTAAAAATTCAGGTTTTAACTTCCATTTAGAATCAGGGTTTCGACGTAAAACACCCAAGCCAGAGCAGGGGGCGTCAATGAGCAAGCGATCCGCTTTTTCTTTAAGTTTTTTTATAGGTTTAGTAGAGTTAATCAATCTTAAATCAATGTTGTGTGCCCCATTTCGTTTGGCCCTCACTTTTAATTTTTTGAGTTTACTTTCGTAAATATCCATAGCAATGAGCGATCCTTTATTTTGCATCAATGCAGAAAGATGTAGGGTCTTGCCGCCAGCACCGGCACAAACATCCACAACTTTCATTCCTGGAGCTACCTCCAAAAAATCAGCTACCAATTGAGATGAGGCATCTTGCACTTCAAACCAACCCATTTTAAAAGCTTCGGTTTTAAAGGCGTTGGCGCGTTCCACTAGTTTCAAAGCATTTGGGTAGCCTTTGATTTTTACGGTTTCAATATTTTCCGATAGTAATTTAGATTGAAGCTCTTTTTTAGAAGTTTTTAGTGTGTTTACTCTCAATATTACATCTGCTTGTTCGTTTTGTTTGGTCAGTTCTTTAGACCAAACGCTTTCCCCCAATTCTTTGATACCCAGCGCATCTATCCAGTCTGGGATTGATTCCTTAATTTTTCGAATCTTACAGGCTTCATCAAAGCGGCCTTTAATTTTTCTAGTTGGTGTATTTTCAAAATATTTCCAGTCAGGTAATTTAATACCCCTGAGGGTCGCCCATACTGCAAAAAGCCTCCAAGCATCATCTCGGCTGAAAGGTTCTTTAACTTCGGAAATTTCCGCGTAAAGCCTTTTCCAACGAACAATGTCGTAGGTGGTCTCTGCTACAAAACCGCGATCACGGCTACCCCAACGTTTATCGCGCTTTAAAAGGGATTGAATGACTTTATCGGCATATTTATTATCGTTGAAAACTTCAAGGACGCCATCAATGATTGCAAAGCATAAATTTCTGTGTAAACGCATCAATCTTTTCTTAGAATTACAAAGTTACACTTAATAAATGGTTTCTCGAAAAGCAAAGGATTTGTTTCTAAATTAAACTTAGATATTTTTTAAAAATTAGCTTATTTATTAATCCAAAGATTGCATTAACACCAATTTATAATACATGCCTTTTTTATCTAATAGTTCTTGATGCTTGCCTTGTTCTACAATTTCCCCTTGTTTCATTACTATAATTTGGTCAGCATTTTGGATGGTAGACAATCGGTGTGCAATGACTATAGAGGTGCGATTTTTCATCATATTTTCAAGCGCTTCTTGAACCAAGCGCTCGCTTTCAGTA
>NZZM01000039.1 GCA_002698705.1 Formosa sp.
CTGGGGCTGGAGAAGGTCCCAAGGGTTGGGCTGTTCGCCCATTAAAGTGGCACGCGAGCTGGGTTCAGAACGTCGTGAGACAGTTCGGTCTCTATCTACAGTGGGCGTTAGAAATTTGAGTGGATCTGTTCCTAGTACGAGAGGACCGGAATGGACTAACCTCTGGTGTACCAGTTGTTCCGCCAGGAGCATTGCTGGGTAGCTACGTTGGGAAAGGATAAGCGCTGAAAGCATATAAGCGCGAAACCTACCACAAGATGAGATTTCTTTAAAGGATCGTGGGAGATGACCACGTTGATAGGCTACAGGTGTAAAGGCAGTAATGTCATAGCCGAGTAGTACTAATCATCCATAGGCTTATTGTACGGCTGTTTTTTTAATAAAATACACTTACTTCACATGTATATTTTTTCAATATGTTAACTTATTATTCAGTACAAGCTGAAATATGTTGTTAGAAATATTCTACACAACTAATAACCCTAAGGTGGTTATTGCAATGGGGCTCACCTCTTACCATCCCGAACAGAGCAGTTAAGCCCATTAGCGCCGATGGTACTACACTTGTGGAAGAGTAGGTCACCGCCTTTTTTGAAACCCTCACTTTAATGTGGGGGTTTTTTTGTTTACTAAACTTTTTCTACTTCGATTTTATCTTAGTTAGCATATATTTAAATGCACAAAAAAAGCTCTTAAATCACTTAAAAAAAGCACATTATCAGGCATTTTTATAAAGAAACGGTTATTTAAAAACACTGTCCATAATTATTTTAATCCCTTTAAATCCTAGATAAATGGCAACTCCACATACTACAATACCTGCAATTACTAGCGGTATGTAAAGAGGTTTTTCAGGGTTGGATAGTCCTATATGTAATAAAATTGGACCCAAAAAGAGAGTAATCAAGTTGAGCCCCATAATTTTAAGACCTTTTACAAGTATTGATTTGTTAGTACGTTTACTTTTCATTTTCGTAGGCATTAATTGCAGCGCGAACGTTTTGATATTTCAAAATTAATGCTTTGGCTTTCACTTCTTTAATTTGTAGTTCATTCATTAACATTCTGATACCACGATTCACTAATTTATCATTACTGAGTTGCATATCTACCATTTTATTACCCATTATATGTCCTAGTTTAATCATGGCAGTTGTCGTTATCATGTTCAAAATAAGTTTTTGTGCTGTTCCCGCCTTCATCCGTGAACTTCCGGTTACAACTTCTGGACCTACCACTACTTCAATCGGATAATCTGATACTTTTGTTATTGTACTTTTGGCATTGCAAGTGATGCATCCCGTTGAAATTTGCTTCATTTGACAAGCTTTTAAAGCGCCAATTACATACGGAGTTGTCCCAGAAGCAGCAATACCTACCACGATATCTTTTGAACTGATATCATAATTTTTAAGATCTTTCCATCCTTGTTTTGGGTCGTCTTCAGCAAATTCTACTGCTTTTCGAATTGCGGTATCACCACCCGCAATCAGTCCTATAACCAGGCCTTGGGGGACCCCAAATGTTGGTGGACACTCAGATGCATCCAAAATTCCCAGGCGTCCACTAGTACCTGAACCTATATAAAATAGCCGACCTCCAGATTTTAATTGGAAAACTACCTTAGAAATTAAGTTTTCTAATTCAGGTAGTACTTTTTTGACAGCTTTAGGAACAGTTTCGTCTTCGTTATTAATTGCTGTTAAAAGATTTGAAATGGACTTTGTTTCTAAATGATTGTAATGAGAATCTTGTTCTGTTGTTTTTGTAAAGTCCATGTACAAAAATACTATTTTTAAAACACTTTTATATTTTCAACTATTCTATCAATAAGCTTGCATTGAAGGTTTCAGAAATACTGAAATAACCCATCGGATAATGATTTGCCTCAGAGGTATTATATATATTACCGCGAACTGAGGTTGGTGTGGTTTTAAAAGGATCACCTCCTTCTTCAGTTTGTTCAATAACTGCGCTCATGAAATTAAAATAAGCTTCATCAGCNCCGTAAATAGTTACGAAGGCGNTGTCTCCTGGTTCTAGATCCTCATAGAAATAAGAAAATGTAAATNCGTTNCCTTGGTAGAATTCGTCTTTGGTTGCCAAAAAATTATTGTATCCAAAATCAAGGACATAAAAATCTTCTCGGCTGCCATCATCTGTAAAAGTTACAATTACTTCANTTTCATCTCCTTCAAATAAAGTTTCATCTCCCTGCAATAAGTTGTTAATAGGAGTAGCTGGAATCAGTTGTTGTAAAGATGATTTATAAGTTTCTCCATTGTAAAGGATTTCAAGCTTATAGTTCACATCGAAATTTGGGGTAAAATCTAAAATATAGTGTCCTGGATTCACAGCATCATGCAAAAATAGATGCGTTATATTATTATCTACATCTAAAATTTCGACTTCTGCATCTGTGACCCACTGAACGCTTTCATCATAAAAACCACCTGTTAGACTCAATACTATGACTTGAAGGTCTGTGTTTTCAGGGTTCATTTTTATACGGGCATCAATGCTTAATCGTTCTTCTGCAGTGTTTAAATTTAGTACGATCACATCTTCACAAGAAGTTCCCAAAAAACAAATACTTAAGAATATTAAAAATCGTTTCATAATTTAAAATTTAAAGTTGTAGGTTACCGCGCCAATAGCTCCAAAAATGGAGAGTTTGAGTGCTTCATTTTGTCCTGTATCTGTATTCTGTCTAAAATTCAATGATTGGGTATTTTTACGGTTGTATAAATTATAAATGCTAAAAACCCATTCGCCGCGCCAACCGTTAGTTTTTTCCGGCTTTTGGATGTATTTCGCGGAAAGATCAAATCTGTGATAAGCTGGCAATCGGCTGGAGTTTCGAGCTTCATAGTTTGGGATAACTAAGCCATTGTAAACATATTGTCCATTGGGGTAGGTAGTGGGTTGCCCTGTTTGGTAAAGGAAATTAGCATTTAACTTCCATTTTTCATTTAGATCATAACTTGAGGTTATAGAAATATCATGTGTTTTATCAAATGGGGTATTATACCAGTTTCCTTCATTAATACCAGGNTCTGAGAAATTTCGACCTTCAGTTTGCTGTTCGGATTTTGAAAGGGTATAGGCCATCCATCCTTTAAGTCTTCCATTGTTTTTTCGAATTAAAATTTCCATGCCATANGATCTAGAACGCCCATTAAGTAAAACTTGTTCAATGGCTTTGTTGGCAATTAAATTAGCTCCATCAATGTAATCGATACGATTTTTGTTTTTTTTATAATAGGCTTCAAGTTCGAAACTGTAATTATTATAATTTTTAAAATAGCCTAAGGCAATTTGATCTAAAAGCTGTGGTTGGATGTATTTCCCACTGGGGGCCCAGACATCTAGTGGGGTTGGTGCTGTTGTATTNGACAACAAATGTAAGTACTGTACCATTCGGTTGTAACTGGCTTTTATGGAACTGTTTTCTTCTAGCAAATAAGACAAGGCTAATCTGGGCTCAATGTTCAAAAATGAAGCTTCCACACTTCCACTCGATGTATTAATTGTACCGGAAGGGTCTACAGCTTCATAAATTTGTAAATCGGGGTTAAAAGCTAAAGCGATGTCGTCTACATAGCGGTTTAACTCATCTTGGCCAAGCCGCAAGAAACTACTNAGTCTTGCGCCATAATTCAGTGATATTTTTTCTGAAACTTGTTGCTTTATNTCNANATAGACNGCATTTTCAAAAGCATTTTTTTGGATTAATTTTTCTCTGTTGATACCCGANGTTGGTCCATTGGGTTGAATTATTCCTGGATTAAAACCATAGTAGGTACTGTGTAATCCATATTCTAAACTGTAACGGTTNTTAAGATATCGTTTCAAATCAAATTTGATATTCATATTTTNTATNCCTGAGTTCCATTCAAATCCTACAAAATTTAAATCCAAACCGTAATAATAATCGGAATAAATCAAGGATAAATTTGAAAATAATTGATCTGAAAATAAATGATTCCAACGGAAATTAACTACCGTATTTCCATAAGTATTTTCAAAACTATTGGATACATTAAATACATCCCGTCCAAAATAACCGGATAAATAAATCTTATTTTCCGCATCTAAGCGATAACTTAATTTGGTATTTAAGTCATAGAAATAGGCAATATTATCAATATCAAAAAGAGGTAAAAATAAATGGGCATAGGTAGAGCGTCCGCCAAATAAAAAAGATCCTTTTTCTTTTTCTAAGGGCCCTTCCAACAAAATACGACTGGCTACCAAACCAATCCCACCATTTCCGTGGAATTCGTTTTTATTCCCTTCTTTTTGATAGATATCTAAGACAGAAGACACCCGTCCNCCGTATTTTGAAGGTATACCGCCTTTATAGAGTTTCAAGTTTTTAACGGCATCGGGATTAAAGACCGAGAAAAAACCAAACAAGTGGGAGGAATTAAACAAAGTTGCCTCGTCTAATAAGATTAAGTTTTGATCGTTAGATCCCCCACGAACATTAAAGCCTCCAGTTCCTTCACCAGNGTTGGAAATCCCAGGGAGTAAAGTAATGGCTTTAACCACATCTGCTTCGCCAAATACTACTGGAATTTGTTTGATGGTGTTTGCATTTAGGNCATTGACACTCATTTGAGGTGTTTTGATATTTACACGTTCTAAATCCGCTTCTAATACAATTTCATCAAGTGTATCTATATCGGCCCCCAAGCTAAAATTTCGAGTCACATTTTGATTTAAAATAATAATTTCAGTAACTGTATTATAACCAAGNTAGCTGATTGTAAGGCTATAGGTTCCTTTTGGTAATGTGATGGAATAAAAGCCATATTCGTTGGAAATAGTTCCAGTGTTTAGTTCTGTAAAAATCACATTGGCTCCAATCAAAGTTTCTTGTCCTTCACTTTCGTAGATAGAACCACTTAATGTAAATTGATTTTGAGAGAACCCAAAGAATGAAAAAAGAAATAATAAGGGAATTAAGCGCGTAGACATAAAATATTTTTACGCAATAAAATTAAACAAAAAAGGAATTTTCTAAGACGCCTTTAACATAACTTTGATGATTATTTATTGATCCAAAATAGTATTGAAAGTTTCACTTGGACGCATGGCTTTTTGTATTTTGTCTTCATTGGGTAAGTAGTAGCCACCAATATCGACAGATTGCCCCTGAACTGAAATAAGTTCTTTGATTATTTTACCCTCATTTGATTTGAGTTGATTATAAGTGTTTTTAAAAGCCAACTTAAGTTCTAAATCTTCTTCTTGGTTTGCAAGCGCTTCCGCCCAAAAAAGCGCCAAATAAAAATGACTACCTCGATTGTCGATTTCTTTTACTTTTCTTGAAGGCGATTTTTTTTCTAGTAAAAAGTGTTCAGTTGCATCATCCAATGCTGCTCCTATAATAGCGGCTTTCGGGTGGTTGTGTACTTGACTAAAGTGTTCTAAGGATACAGCCAATGCTAAAAATTCCCCAAGCGAATCCCAACGCAAGTGATTTTCATTTAAAAATTGTTCAACATGTTTTGGAGCGGATCCACCAGCGCCAGTTTCAAACAACCCACCCCCGTTCATAAGCGGAACAATTGAAAGCATTTTAGCACTTGTTCCCACTTCAAGTATTGGAAATAGATCGGTAAGATAATCTCTTAAAACATTACCTGTCACCGATATGGTATCCAGACCATTTTTAAGTCGTTCTAATGTGAAATGAGTTGCTTCTAAAGGCGATAAAATTTTAAAATCCAGATCAGATGTGTCGTAATCACTCATATATAGGTTTACTTTTTTTATGAGCTCTGAATCATGTGCACGATTTTCATCCAACCAAAAAACCGCTGTTGTTTGAGATGCTCGCGCACGTGTTACTGCTAATTTTACCCAGTCTTGAATTGGTGCATCTTTGACTTGACACATCCGCCAAATATCTCCTTTTTTAACTTTGTGAGAGGTGTATATGATTCCATCTTTACCAATGACTTCAACAATACCATCTAAGTCAATTTCAAAAGTTTTGTCATGAGATCCATATTCTTCCGCTTTTTGAGCCATCAAACCTACATTTGGTACAGTACCCATTGTAGCTGGATTAAAAGCGCCGTATTTTTTGCAAAAATCTATAGTTGCTGTGTAAATACTAGCATAGCTGCTATCAGGAATGATGGCCTTGGTGTCTTGTTTAAAGCCTTTTGCATTATACAATTTACCCGAAGTCCGAATCATGGCTGGCATGGAGGCATCAATAATGACATCACTTGGTACGTGTAAATTGTTAATTCCTTTTTCGAAGTTTACCATGGCTAAATCAGGTCCGTTCTCTAGTGCTTTGTTAAACGCCATTTCAATTTCGCTGCGCTTTTCGGAATCTAACTTTTTTAGTTTATCTAAAATATTTTCATAGCCATTGTTGGGGTTAACGCCAATTTGTTCAAATTCACTTTTATANTTCTNAAAAACGTCTGAAAAAAATAGTCGAATGACATGTCCAAAAATGATAGGGTCACTTACTTTCATCATGGTTGCTTTCATATGTAAAGAGAGCAATACTCCAGAGGCTTTAGCTTCCTCTATCTGTTTTTTTAAGAATACTTTTAGAGCACTAACCTCCATCAAACTTGCATCAAAAATCTCTTTNTCTAAAAGTTTGATACCTTCTTTTAAAGTTGTTTTTTTATTTGTATGACTGGTGTGAACAATACGAACAGTCGTTGCGTTTTTTAAGGTTATGGATTGTTCGTTGTGCGCAAAGTCCCCCCATTCCATGCTGGCAACATGGGTTTTGGAATCAGATTTCCATTCTCCCATACTGTGCGGGTTTTTTTTTGCATAGTTTTTTACAGCTTTTGGGGCACGACGGTCTGAATTACCTTCCCGCAATACAGGATTTACGGCACTTCCTTTAATTTTATCGTAGCGATTTTTTATTTGTTGTTGTTTATCACTTTGCGGTTGCTCGGGGTATTTTGGAAGGGCATACCCATGGGACTGAAGTTCTCTNATGGCTTCCTTAAGCTGTGGTAATGAGGCACTAATATTTGGCAATTTTATAACATTAGCTTCTGGTGTTTTGACTAGATCACCCAGGCTTTTAAGTGCATTTTCTACAGGCTCTTTTTCTGAAATATATTCTGGAAAAGCGGACAGTATTCTTGCAGCTAATGATATATTTTTGGTTTCTAAAGATATACCATACGGTTCCAAAAATGANGAGANAATGGGCAGAAAAGATCTAGAGGCTAATGCAGGTGCTTCATCAGTAATGGTGTATATAATTTGAGCCATATAGTAAGCTTTTTACAGGTTGATTTTTTCTGTTGTATATTTTAAAAAGCTTTCAAATATATTAAAAACCCCACTATTAAGAGTTTAAATAACAAATGAATTTTAACATTTTGAAAACAATCCGATTTGGGATCTCTTTTTTTGACAAAATGTTAAACTTTCAATAAAAAAACGCTGTTAAAAACAGCGCTTTGTTAAAATTAATTATTGGGAAATAATTACTTAGTACGTTCTTTAATTCTGGCTTTTTTACCAGTTAATTCTCTAAAATAGAAAATACGTGCACGGCGCACTTTTCCTCGTTTATTAATTTCTATTTTTTGTAGAGCAGGCATATTAATTGGGAAAATTCTCTCAACTCCTGTAGTACCAGACATTTTTCTTATTGTGAATGTTTCAGATGCTCCACTGCCTCTTCTTTGTAATACAACTCCCCGAAAAAACTGAGTTCTAACTTTTTGTCCTTCCCGAATTTCATAATAAACAGTTATTGTNTCTCCAGAAGAAAAGTCTGGAAAGTCTTTTTTTGTAACAAATTCGTCTTGAACAAATTTAATTAAGGATTCCATGATTATTTTTTTAATTTTTTTGAAGCAACATGTACGGGTATCGCTAGAGGTTGGTTCAAATNGTCAGCAAATATAAGTAATAATTAAATTATTGCAATTAAAAATTGAATTTTGTTATTCTAATAAATTTGGTCTTTTGTTTTTAGTGCGTTCATAGGCTTTTTTTTCTCTCCATTTTTCAATTTCTGGAAAATTACCACTTAACAATATTTTAGGTACTTCCCAATCATTATANCTATTGGGTCGAGTGTAAATAGGTGGTGCTAAGAGGTTGTCTTGAAACGAATCGGTTAGAGCTGAAGTTTCGTTACCCAAAACACCAGGAATTAAACGAATAATGGAATCACATAGAACGGCAGCTCCAAGCTCACCCCCTGAAAGCACATAATCTCCAATAGAAATTTCTTTAGTAATAATAAAATCTCTGACCCGTTGGTCTACCCCTTTATAATGTCCACACAAAATGATTATATTTCCTTTTAAAGACAATTGATTTGCCATGGATTGGTCTAGAAGTTCCCCATCAGGGGACATATAAACAACTTCCTCATANTCACGTTCAGATTTTAATTTTTTAATGCACTTATCAATGGGTTCGATGGTCATCACCATTCCAGCNCCTCCACCATATTGATAGTCATCGATAGATTTGTAATTATCTGTCGTATANTCTCTTAGGTTATGGAACACAATGTTTACAAGTTTAGCATCAATGGCCCGCTTGAGGATTGAGGCTTCAAAAGGACTTTTTAGTAATTCAGGAACTACACTAATGATATCGATGCGCATATCACAAAAATATACTTTTTATTTATTTAATTATCGAAAGCGATACACCATTTTTTCCCCATTGTTCTTTAGAATTGAAATTCGGTTAACTCTATCTGAATTATTGGCCAGAGCTTTTTTGACGTCAGCAATAGAATTTACTTTTAGATCGTTAATTGAAATAATTAGACTTCCTTTGTTGACGCCATCCGAAATCCATTCTTCTTTGTAATAGTCAGATAAATCTTGTAATTCTAGACCATAGTCANTTCCTAGCTTTTTNAGTTCTGTACTGTTGAGTTCGCGNAGTGTTCCAAGAATTGGTATGTATATGGTCGTTAGCTTCTCAAGTTTTACATTTAGTGTTTTTAATTTCNCATCTCTNATAAAGCTTACCTCAACAACGTCGTTGGGACTTTTTGTATTTAAAAAACCTTTTAAATCTGAAAATTTAGAAATTTTAATTCCATTGATNCTTTTGATAATGTCACCCTTTTTAATTCCAGAAATATCTGCCCCACTTTGTTTTTGAACATCACTTATGTAAAATCCTTCTGTATCATTCACTCCAAGTTTTTCTGAAATTTCACTATTCAATTCTTGTCCTATGACCCCTAAAATACCATTTTGTACATTCCCGTACTCAAGAATGTCCTCAATAACTTTTCTAGCAATATTGCTAGGTACAGCAAAAGAATAACCTATATACGATCCTGTTTGTGACGATATAGCAGTATTAATTCCAATTAAATCACCAAAAATATTAACAAGTGCTCCACCTGAATTTCCTGGGTTAACAGCAGCATCGGTTTGTATAAAAGACTGAGTATTTCTTCCTGTAAGATCTCTTGATTTTGCACTTATAATCCCTGCAGTAACTGTAGAATTAAGATTAAAAGGATTTCCAACTGCTAAGACCCATTCTCCGACTTTAGTGGTATTGCTATCTCCAAAGGTGGTGTAGTCAAAATCTTCATCCCCATCAATTTTAAGAAGAGCAATATCTGTTGTTGGGTCAGCTCCAATAAGTTCAGCGCTGTAAGTTTTGTTGTCATTTGTAGTTACCTCAATAGATTGTGCTCCTTGAACTACATGATTGTTAGTTACAATATAGCCATCTGGAGCGATAATTACACCAGAACCAGTTCCAACTTGTGCACGGCCTTGTGGACGTCCAAAAAATAAATCTTCAAAGCTAGTGTAACCCTCGCTTACTGTTGTATTTTTAACGTGGACTACCGCATGTAGTGTTTTTTCAGCAGCTAATGTAAAATCAACATTGCTACCGCCATCTGGATTTGGTGTGTAATTTACNGGTAGTTCTACAGGGGATTTTTTGAATTCGCCGTTTTGACTTATGAATTTAGGTTGTAACCATTGAGTGTAGGCGAAAAGTGCCAAAGATCCACCTAAAGCAGATACGCTTACAAAAGAGAGGAATTTTTTCATAATCTTGATGTTTAGTTCAAATTTATAANATTAATATTAATTTTTAGTAAGTGATTTATTAAAAATTAAGTGTCATTTTACAACTTATACTTCCATATAAATATTACTATATTTGCATAGCAAATGGCAATTAAATTTTTTAAATATCAAGCCACAGGCAATGACTTTTTGATCATTGATAATCGATTACATATTTTTAACAAAAATAATACCAAACTCATTGCGAAACTTTGCGACCGACGTTTTGGCATTGGTGCCGATGGTTTAATTCTGTTAGAACCTAATGCGGTTTATGACTTCGAAATGATTTACTATAACGCTGATGGAAAGCAAAGCAGTATGTGTGGAAATGGTGGGCGCTGTATTGTAGCCCTCGCAAGGCGCTTGGAAATGATTCAAGACACCACAAATTTTATAGCTATTGATGGACTTCACAAAGCTATAATTGATGGGAGCCAGGTTTCTTTGAAGATGCGAGATGTTGTACAAATATCAAGGGTTAATGGCGGTTTTATGCTTGACACAGGTTCTCCACACTATGTTTCAATGCGATCTGATTTGAATGCTTTAGATGTTCAATTTGAAGGTTCGCAGATACGAAATAGTACTACATTTAAAAAAGATGGTATTAATGTTAATTTTGTTACATCTATTAGTCAAGAACGATTTGCTGTTCGTACTTATGAACGTGGAGTAGAGGGTGAAACTTTATCATGCGGTACTGGCGTAACAGCCGTGGCTGTTGCTATGCACGCCTCTAAAGAAACGGATAAACAACGTATTGAGTTGCAAACAAAGGGGGGGATTTTGGAAGTCTGTTTCGAAGTTGATAACTCTACTTATGTAAATGTTTGGTTGTCTGGGTCTGCGCAATATATTTTCGAAGGGACCATAGAAAACGATTTCTAGTATATGAATTTAAAAAAAATAGTAATCGCTGTTGTAATGCTAGGTTTGATCTTCAGTGCTTATTTTTCGTATTATATATATAGTATTATGTTTGTTAGCAATACGGCTTTTAATCCACTTGAGGCCTATATCTTTATCCCTAGCGACGCAAAATACTCTCAGGTGCGTTCAGACTTGGAACCCCTTTTGTTGGATATTGAAAAGTTTGATCTGCTTGCCAAGCAAAAAAAATATACAACAAATGTAAAACCTGGACGTTATCGTATTTCTAANGGTATGACCAACAACGATATTATCAACTCACTNAGAAGTCAAAATTTGACTGTGATTGTTGCGTTTAANAACCAACATAGTTTGGCAGAACTAGCCCAAAGAGTTTCCAATCAAATTGAAGCGGACAGCCTTAGTTTGATCACAGTTTTTAAAGACTCTATTTTTCTGAGCTCTAATGGCTTCTCTTCAGAAACAGCATTGGCCATGTATCTCCCAAACAGTTATGAGTTTTTTTGGAACACAAATGCAGATAAGTTCCGATCCAATCTTCAAAAAGAATACAATAGATTTTGGAGCTCCGAACGCAAAGCCAAAGCCAAAGACTTAGGTTTGAGCCCCAACCAAGTATCTATCTTGGCAGCGATAGTTCAAGAGGAATCAAAGCAAATTGAAGAACAACCAAGAATTGCTGGTGTATATATCAATCGCTTAAAAAATAATTGGCTACTCCAAGCAGATCCAACTTTGAAATTTGCTGCCTATCAATCAAAAGCCTTCAAAAATACAGACATTAAGCGAGTTTTAAACAAACACAAAAAAATTAAATCTCCTTATAATACTTATACTAACAAAGGGCTTCCACCAGGACTCATAGCTATGCCTGATCTATCGGCGATTGATGCAGTTTTAAATTGTGAAAAGCATTCCTATTTTTATTTTGCAGCCGACCCAGATAAGCCAGGATTTCACTGTTTTGCCAAAACTCTAAGTGGTCATAACAAAAATGCACGTCGCTATCATAACTACTTGAACAGACAAGGGATTCGAAAATAAGCTAAAAANCTGATTGTCAATAAGTTATAATATTTCGTATATTTGCACCGATTTTTTAAATTCTATTGNTGAAACTTAAAATATATGAGAACTTACAATACTAAAAACTTGCCTACTCTAGTTATTTTTCTGAGTTGTCTTTTGTATGGTTTTACCTCTGCCAGCCAATTCAATTTTTCAACATCATCTAANACGCATTCAGCCGTTTTGATTTACAACCAACCAACCCTTTCTTCATCAAATAATTTACATAACTTTAAATTTGTCAATTATATTTTACTAAATCAATCTTTTGTAGGTTTTAAAGAGGCTTTAGCTTTTAAGGAATCTAGAGGTCGATACCATGTGGTCAACTCCTTAGGTTATTTAGGTAAATTTCAATTTGGTACTTCAACACTTGAACTCTTNGGTGTATATAACGCATCAGATTTTTTAAATTGTCCAGAACTACAGGAAAAGGTTTTTATTGCTAATCTAAAGCGTAATAAATGGGTCCTAAGACGTGACATAAAACGGTTTATTGGGCATAAGATTAATGGAACTCTTGTTACTGAATCTGGTATTTTAGCTGCTGCACATTTGGCTGGTCCTGGAAGTGTCAAACGTTATTTGAGAAGTAGTGGTGCAATTAGTTTTAAAGATGCCTATGGAACAAATATCGATTCATACATGCGTAAATTCTCAGCTTTTGACACCAGTAAAGTCGAAGCGGAAAGAAGACCAAAAGTGGANTTNCTTTAATCTTTTTGGAGAATAAATATTGTAGGCCGTTTGTGTAAATTTACTTTACTTTTTTGCCATTCTACAGCCGATAGCGTTTTTATATACTCAGTTGAGAGGGTCAAGTCACAAGCTACACAAATTCTGGTATCAGGATGTAAAACATTACAAAGATCTTCCAAGAGTTTCTGATTCCTGTAAGGTGTTTCAATGAAAGCTTGAGCTTGCTTCAGATTAAAAGATTGTTTTTCTAATTGTTTTAACTTAGATTTTCTTTTATTTTTTTCAATGGGTAAATAACCATTAAAGGCGAAATTTTGTCCATTCATACCTGATGCCATCATTGCCATTAAAATTGAAGATGGGCCAACAATTGGAATCACTTTAATATTTCTTTCATGGGCTAAGCGAACCACTTCTGAGCCTGGATCAGCTATCGCTGGACACCCAGCATCTGATATTAATCCGATTGATTCTTNTTGTTCTGTGCAAGGGTTCAAAAAGTTAGGTATTTCCAAGGGCTCAGTAAATTTATTCAGAGTGAAGAGTTTGATTTTTTCTTGTGATTTATTTGGACAAATAGCCTTTATAAAGCTACGTGCTGATTTTTCACTTTCCACAATATAAATATCAATTTCTTCAATCTTTTTTTTGACAGTTATAGGTAGAACTTCAAACAGTACAACTTCTCCCAAAGTATTTGGGATNAGGTAAAGGTTTCCTTTCATAAGGCTTTAATTAATTTTTGGCTATGGTANNCACATGCATCTTCTAAAAGTTTGTAAACATTTTCAAAGCCATAATTACCTCCAAAGTAAGGATCGGGGACTTCTTTAATTTTAGATTTAGGATATTCTAGAATTAAACTTACTTTTTTAAATTCTATATCATTTTGAGCGTGCTTAATAATATTTTTGTAGTTAGATTTATCCATTGCAAAAATATGATCGAATTTCTTAAAATCGTAGATTGTAAAAGGGCGAGACTTCTGATTTGAAATATCTAAACCATATTTTATGGCTACATCTATTGATCGTTTGTCTGGTGCATTTCCGCTGTGGAAGTCACTGGTTCCGGCTGAGTCCACAACAAATTTATTTTTTGGTAATTTCGATTTAAGAATAACTTCTGCCAGAGGGGATCTACAAATATTTCCCAAACACACCATCAAAATACTANTCATTNTGCGTTACTATACNGAAAGTTTTTTTGTTAAATCTTCAACATACTTTCTAAACTGTTTGTCTGTTGAAGATAGGTTGTCAACTGTTTTGCAGGCATGC
The DNA here is from genome assembly GCA_002698705.1 of Formosa sp. Lineage (GTDB taxonomy): Bacteria > Bacteroidota > Bacteroidia > Flavobacteriales > Flavobacteriaceae > UBA3537. The sequence goes on from NZZM01000039.1 coordinate 14,018, forward strand.
AGAACAGTTGCATGNTCCCTTTGCCCTATTTGAGAGCCAATGCTTGCGAGCGAAGCTTTTGTGAATTTTTTGGCAAAAAACATAGCTAATTGACGTGCCTGAACAATGTGTCTTTTTCTTGTCTTAGATTGAAGNGTATCTATGTCCATTTGAAAGTAATCCGAGACCACTTTTTGGATGTAGTCTATAGATACCTCACGTTTGGTNTTTTTAACGAATTTTTCAACAATTTCTTTTGCTAAACCTAGTGTGATTTCTTTTTTNTTAAATGAAGATTGAGCGATTAGAGAGATTATTGCTCCCTCCAACTCTCTGACATTTGTTTTTATGTTTTTGGCAATGTATTCAATGATATCTTGAGACATTTCAACACCGTCTCTGAACAACTTATTTTGAACAATAGAAACACGTGTTTCAAAGTCAGGTTTTTGTAGTTCAGCAGANAGTCCCCATTTGAACCTTGACAATAATCTTTGTTCAATATCTTGCATATCAACAGGGGCCTTATCACTTGTTAAAATAACTTGTTTCCCGTTTTGATGTAAGTGGTTAAAAATATGAAAAAACACATCCTGTGTTCCAGATTTTCCTGACAAAAATTGAACATCATCAATTATTAGAATATCAATTATTTGGTAAAAATGAATGAAATCGTTTCTATTATTCTTTTTCACAGATTCTATGTATTGCTGTGTAAATTTCTCAGCTGAGATATACAGAACTGTCTTCTCAGGATATTTATCTTTAATATCAACTCCGATTGCATGAGCTAGATGAGTCTTACCAAGGCCAACCCCTCCAAATATTAGTAACGGGTTGAAAGAAGTGCCTCCAGGTTTGTTTGCAACTGCTATACCAGCATTCCTAGCCAATCGGTTAGAATCACCTTCTAGAAAATTTTCGAAAGTATATATGGGGTTTAGTTGAGATTCAATTTTTACATTTCTAATTCCTGGAATAATAAAAGGGTTTTTTAATTCTGGATTTTTATTTTTCAGAGGAATATCAGCCTGTTGTGACTTGATAGAGGATCTATTTGAACTAGGAATCTTTTCTGTGAAAGGTTGCTTGTTTCCATAAGTATTTTCCATTTTTATTATGTAAACCAATTTAGCATGTTCCCCAAGCTCTTTAGTCAAAGCAACCTTTAGAATCTTAACATAATGTTCTTCTAACCATTCATAAAAAAATTTACTTGGNACTTGTATACTTAAGGACTGATTTGATAATTTGACAGCTAAGATNGGATCAAACCATGTTTTGTAGGCCTGCGGTTGGATATTATCCTTAATAAAAGATAAGCAATTATTCCATACCAATTCCGCAGTGTTATTCATTTTTGGGTGATACTTTTAGTTAGTTAGTGGTTAAATAATTAAATATCTTGGGGTCTGATAAATAATTTTTTTTACATCACAAATATGTGAACAAAATTTCAAAAAAAAAAATTAAAATTACGTGAATTTTATTTTTTTTTGGTTTATTTTTTGCNAACTAAATATAGGCTTTTTTTTATGATCAATCACACAACTAAAGTTAAAGTTCGTTACGGCGAAACCGACCAAATGGGAATTGTTTACCACGGAAATTACGCTCAATATTTAGAAATTGGTCGAATTGATTGGCTGAAATCACTTGGATTTTCGTANAAGGATATGGAAAAGAATGGGATAATGCTTCCTGTAGTTATATTGAATATAATATATTCTAAACCAGCATTTTATGATGATATATTAGTCATAAAAACCTCTTTAGTTAAGCCACCTAAAGTTTCAATTGAGTTTGATTACGAGATTTACAATAATGAAAAAGAATTGATTACTACAGCTTATTCAAAGTTAGTTTTTATGGATTCAAAAACCCGTTTAGTATCTCGTTGCCCACAAACTTTTTTAGATAAACTGCAATATTAATCGTTTAAGTATTAAAGTTGAAATCCATTTTTATAACTAATTAAATAAAATTGTTGTTTTAAACTTTATTTTTTTTAATTATAAGTCTATTTATTAACTAAAATCCATAAACGATCATTGTCAATTTTTTCGCACTCAGCCTCAGAAATATCCAAATTAGGTGCTTTAATTCCTGAATCAAATTCTTCATTTCCTTCAAAAACTCTAGCTTCATCCCATAAATTTTCTTTTATGAAGTGGTTTAGAGTTTTTGTTCCCCCCTCAATAATCACTGAAGTAATATTATGGTTGTAGAGTTTTTTACATATTTGCATGCCAAGAGGAAATTCTTTATCTAATTCACTTAAATCCAAAAGAATAGTCTCAGCATCATCATTAAATACATTATAATTTTTTGAAATATTCTTTCTTGTTGATACCACAATTCGAATTGGGTTTTTACCTGAAATATTTCTTGTTGTGAGAAATGGATTATCAGATATTACAGTATTTGCACCTACAAGAATTGCTTGTTCTTCAGCTCGCCATTTATGAACTAATTTACGTGACAACTTTCCGGTAATCCAATTAGGTTTTTTTAATTTGTTTTTATGCGGAGCGATAAATCCATTTTTCGTTTTAGCCCATTTTAGTATTATGTAAGGTCGATTTTTTTCATGATACGTAAGAAACCTTTTGTGGTGTTGTCTACATAACTTTTTTTCAACACCCAAAATAACATTNCATCCGTTGGCTTTGAGCTTTGTAACTCCTTTGCCACAAACTTTTTTGTTAGAATCTATACATCCAATAACTACATTGGGAATTTTATGGCTAATAATTAAATCACAACAAGGAGGAGTTTTTCCGTGGTGCGAACAAGGTTCTANAGTTACATATAGNGTAGAATTTTTTAATTGTGATTTATTTGAAACAGNTTTTATAGCATTTACCTCTGCATGGGCTCCTCCGTGGGGACTTGTATAACCTTCTCCAATAATTTTATCATTCAGTACAATCACACATCCAACCATTGGATTTGGTGCAGTGCTTCCCAATCCCTTTTCAGCAATTTTTATACAACGTTTTATGTACTTTGAATGTGAATTAATCTTAAATTTTATTTACATGTTATTATGTGTATATTCGGAACTATAAAAATAAGATTTATTGGGATTATGTCGGCAATCTTAATTAGAAAAATAAAAAAAAGATAACATAGAGCTTGAGATCCNTATAAAATTAGTTTTTATTGAATTAGATATTCATATAATAGGAATAGCTTACAATGATTCTGACATTTCAAAATTGTACACGAGTGATGGTTTCACTGTAATAAATTACCCACTGTTAAAATATTTGGTATGAAATTAAAAGAATTAAAAAACTATTTCCACAATGAATTAAAATTTTATTCTAAATCAGAGCGACAAAGTTTTTTTTTAATTCTGTGTGAAACTTATCTTAATTTGAAACCTCACCAAATAGTATTGAGTTATGAAATGGAAGTTTCGGAGACATTATTCAAATCATTTGAAAGTGTATTAATTAGGCTACAACAAAATGAGCCAATTCAACATATATTAGGGACAAGTTGTTTTTTTGGTTTAGAATTTTTAGTTACTCCGTCAGTTCTTATTCCTCGTCCAGAGACTGAGGAGCTTGTTGATTGGGTACTTAAGCATTACAAGAAATCCAAAAGCTTAAGAATTTTGGAATTAGGAACAGGTTCAGGATGTGTGGCAATAACCCTGGCGAAGGAATTTCCAAATGCTCATGTCTATGCGATGGATATTAGTTTTGAAGCTTTGAAAGTTGCTCGTGCTAATGCTCAAAAAAACCAAGTTGACATTACTTTTTTTAAAGGGGATATATTAAATTTTAACTCACCATACAAAGACTTTGATATTGTGATTTCTAATCCTCCATATATTTGTAAAAAAGAANAATTTAAAATGGCTCAAAATGTTACAGATTTTGAACCTCATTTAGCATTATTTGTAGATGATAATTCACCTTTAATTTTTTATGATGCTATCAAAAAAATAATATCCTTAATTTTAAATTCAAATGGTTTATGTTTTTTAGAAATAAATGAATCTTATGGGTTAGATATTATCCAACTTTATAGTTGTTCAGATTTTAAAAATTTAGTTTTAAAAAAAGATAGTTTTGGTAAAGATCGCATGGTAAAAATTGAGAAAAAATAATACTTATTTACTGATTTTAACTACCTTTTTTTGTATGAATTTAGTAATTTAGTAGAATGTCTGATAAAGAGTTAATTATTCAACTTCAAAAGGAGTTAAGGGATCATAATTATAATTATTACGTTCTTGATAAACCTAGCATATCAGATTTTGATTTTGATATGAAGTTAAAACAACTTCAGATCTTGGAATCTCAATACCCTGAACTTCAAGATTCAAACTCTCCAACCCAGCGTGTAGGTGGTTCCGTTACGAAAAACTTTCAAACTGTTAATCACAATCAGCGCATGTATTCGCTGGATAATTCATACTCCAAAGACGATTTATTAGATTGGGAAAAGAGAATTAAGAAGTTAATTGATGATCCAATCAACTATACTTGTGAATTAAAATACGACGGTGCTTCNATCAGTATTACCTACAAAAACGGTTTTCTTTTTCAAGCATTAACTCGAGGTGATGGAACTCAAGGAGATGATGTTACGGAAAATATTAAAACAATAAAGTCTGTACCTCTAAAACTTAAAGGAAATTATCCTGACATTTTTGAAATTCGTGGTGAAATCATTTTACCTCTTAANGGTTTTGAATCAATGAATAAAGAACGTATTTCCAATGGAGACGAACCTTACAAAAATCCTAGGAATACAGCTTCTGGAAGTTTGAAGTTACAAGATAGCAGTGAGGTTGCTAAGCGGCCCTTGGAGTGTTTATTATATAGCATAGTAGGAGATAATACAGGTATAAAATCTCAGTTTGACAATTTAAATAAAGCTCGCTCATGGGGTTTTAAAGTTCCAGTTGAAGCCCGATGTTTAAATTCTATTGATGAAGTTATTAAGTTTGTTGAAGATTGGGATCACAAACGCCATAATTTACCATATGAAATTGATGGTATTGTAATCAAAGTAAATAACTTAGAACAACAATCTGAGTTAGGCTACACGGCCAAATCCCCACGTTGGGCCATAGCTTATAAATTTAAATCAGAGCGAACTTCTACAAAACTAAATAATATCTCATATCAGGTAGGTCGCACAGGAGCAATTACGCCTGTAGCTAATCTAAATCCAGTGGAACTTGGAGGTACCATAGTAAAGCGAGCTTCATTACACAACGCAGATCAAATAGTTAAATTAGATGTCCGACTTGGGGATACAGTTTTTGTTGAAAAAGGGGGAGAGATTATCCCAAAAATTATTGAGGTTGATTATTCGAAACGTGCTGATAATTCGTTGAAAACTATATATATTTCAGAATGTCCAGAATGTCAAACATCATTGTCAAGAATCAAAGGAGAGGCACAACATTACTGTCCCAATATAGATGGATGTCCTCCTCAAATTATAGGTCGTATTCAGCATTATATNTCTAGAAAAGCTTTAGATATTGAAGGTCTTGGTGGTGAAACTGTTGCTTTATTGGTTAGTTCTGGGCTCATAAATGATATTGCAGATTTATACAACTTAAGAATTGAAGATGTATTACCATTGGAACGTATTGCACATAAAAGTGCAGAAAATTTGATTAATGGTATTGAAAAATCTAAGAAAATTCCATTTGAGAGAGTATTATTTGGTTTAGGAATACGTTATGTAGGGGAAACAGTTGCTAAAACCCTTTCCAAGCACTATAAGAATATAGGTGCCATGTCGGACGCCAGTATTGAAAACTTAGAAAATGTTGATGAAATTGGAATAAAAATTGCACAAAGTGTCTACGACTTTTTTCGAGATGAAAGATGTGTAAGGTTAGTGTCCAGACTGTATAGTTATGGGGTTCAATTTAGTCTTTCAGATGAAGTATTAGCTAATCAAACTACAGTTTTAAACGGAGATAGAATTGTTTTATCAGGTGTGTATGAGAATGTTACTAGAAATCAACTTAAAAAATTAATTGAAAACAACGGTGGTAAGTTGGTAAGCTCTATCTCTGCTAAAACATCATATGTAGTTGCTGGAGCTAATATGGGGCCGAGCAAACGTCAAAAAGCAGAAATTTTAGATATTCCTATTCTAACAGAAAAAACTTTTTTGGATAAACTTAAATAGAAATAATTTCACTTTTATAAAACTTATTTTGAGATTCTAAATAAAAATCTATTCTTCCTAGATATAGTCCAAAACACCCCACTTGATTCACTAGTACAGTCTTGCCCTCAACATTTATCTCTTGTGTTGGTTTGTTTAAAAAAGTGTGAGTGTGACCCCCAATAATAAGATCAATATTTTTTGTTGATCTTGCTAATTTTAAATCCGAAACTTTTGAAGAATTTTTGTAATCATAACCTAAATGTGATAAACATATTACTAAATCACAGCCTTTCTCTATTTTAAGAATTCGACTCATATCTTGAGAAATTTCGATTGGGTCCATATAATTGGTTTCTTTAAAAGCTTTTTTATCAACAAGACCTTTTAACTCAACACCAAGACCGAAAACTCCTATTTTGATTCCACTTTTATTGAAAATTTTATATGGTTTTACATGAGTATTCATTATTGTATTTTTAAAATCGTAATTAGCTGATAAAAAATCAAATTTAGCATGAGGTAACATATTGTAAAGTCCCTCAATACCGTTGTCGAAATCGTGATTTCCTATTGTAGCAGCATCATATTTTAACATACTCATGAGCTTGAATTCTAGTTCTCCACCAAAGTAATTAAAATAAGGGGTCCCTTGGAATATATCTCCAGCATCTAAAAGTAGGGTGTTAGCGTTTTCCCNACGCAATTTATCAATCATTGTTGCTCTTCTTGCAACCCCACCTTTATTTGCATTTTCTCCACTATTTTTNCCAAATGGTTCTATGTGACTGTGGACATCATTTGTATGTAAAATAGTAATTTTTGTAGTATTTTTTTTCTTACACGACAGCTGTAATCCACCTATAGAAACAAATGTTGCTGAAGCTGCTGTATTTTTTACAAATGTTCTTCTTTTCATATCTATTTTATGTATTCAAAGCGTGAATCCCGTTTAAGTTTTAATGTGTCTTTTGAAGTAAAATAGTCAATTAAGATAGATCTAATTTTATAGTTTAGTTTGTAAAATGTATCACTTCTTTTAAAAAAATCCATTCTGTCTCCTCCGTTAAATAGGTAATCATTTGTGGCAACGTTGTAGATTTTATTACGCTCTATTGTCTGTCCTTGGATACTTAGTTTCTTAAGAACACCTTTTCTAGAAATTTGAATTTTCATNCCCGAAATTGGATGAGCAATTTTAGAGGAGGATAAATAATTAATCATATCCAATATAACTGAACCACGCATTTGTGCAATAATAACTTTATTTTCAAATGGCATGATATTGAATGCGGTTTCTTTAAGAATTGGACCTTTTGGTAGCGGTGCTCTGATACCACCATGATTAAGTAATACTATGTCTAGATTTAAATTATATTGTTGTTTTATAATTGGTGATGTGAATTCAAAAACAGCATCAGCCATCATATTTCCGATTGCAGTATTAAGTTCACCATCTGATTTTTCATGAGTTTCAGTTGAATAACACAAAAACTCGTTCATAGAGCTTTTTAAATTCTTTTTGTAGGGTTTTATAAAATCATTAATTTCAGGTTTTGAATCTAAAGACTCATTTATGGAAATTTTCTGTCCTTTATATTTTTTGAAGTCGTCAGCTTGGTTACAAGACGAAAACAAAAAAATTAGAACAAGGATTTTAATGAAACTAAGCCTCATTTATATTAACTTTGTGTAAGATTAAAGGTACATGTTTTTTAAACGAATTAAAGCGAAATCTTCTCAAAAATTTTTGACAACGGTCTTAAATTCTAGAACTAAAAATTTTAAATCAGGAAAAATAGAATCTGTTGGAATAATTTTTGATTATAATACTTTTCACGATTACGATTTTTTTAAATTAATGTTTACTGACTTGGGTTTAAGCATAAATAGTTTAAAATTTATTTCTTTAATAGACTCTGAATCAAACAAACCAAATAGCTGGGATGCATTTTACAGTGAAGATAATTTTGACTGGTTAGGTCATTATAAAAATTTTGAGGTGAACGAATTTGTGAATTTTCATTTTGATATGCTCATAAGCTATTACAAGCCTAATTCTTACGAGTTAAATATCGTCACTGCCATGTCAAAAGCAAACCTTAAAGTTGGGTTGTCTTCAAAAGATAAACGTTTACATGACTTGATTTTAGATATCAATCCAGAGGATGTCAATACTTTTAAAATCGAACTCATAAAATATCTAAAAACTCTTAATAAAATTTAAATGAATGCATTAATAGGTATGGGTGTTGCACTAATTACACCATTCACAGACAATGGAAATGTAGACCATACAGCATTAGCTAAAATTGTAGAGTTTAACATCAATAATGGTGCAGATTATTTGGTAATAAGTGGAACAACTGGAGAAAGCGTAACAATTACCAATAAAGAGAAAAATGATATTATAAAAACCATTTCGATGGTTAACAATGGACGTTTGCCAATGGTTATTGGAATTGGGGGTAATAATACTGCAGCTGTTATTGATGAATTAAAAAATACAGATTTGTCTTTATTTANAGCTGTTTTATCTGTGTCTCCTTATTATAATAAGCCTACCCAAGAAGGATTTTATCAACATTTTAAGGCTGTTGCTGAAGCCACTTCAGTTCCTCTAATTTTATACAATGTTCCTGGACGTACAGCGAAAAATATGGAGCCTGAGACAGTGCTAAAACTAGCAAGGGAAGTTAAAAATATCATTGCNATCAAAGAAGCAGGAAATGATCCAGCCCAATACAATGTATTACTTAAGAATAAACCCGATGACTTTTTGGTAATTTCTGGAGACGATGACTTGGTTTTAGATGTTGTTTTGGAAGGTGGCGCAGGAGTTATTTCAGTTATTGGTCAAGCTTTAGTGAATGACTTTTCAAAAATGATTCATTATGGACTGAATGGTAAACGAAAAAAAGCTAAGTTGATTGAGGAGCGTTTATTGCCACTTATAAAACTTATTTTTGAAGAAAATAATCCTGCAGGAATTAAAACTGTTCTTAATCAGTTAGATTTNTGCAATGATAACGTTCGATTACCATTGGTTTCAACATCAGATGAATTGAAATTAAAAATTATAAAGNCCTTAAAATCGTTAAACATTAGCAAGGCCTTGTAATAATATTAGTTTTTTATTATCCGTTAAAAAAATGTATTTTTGTTCGCATTTTACAATAATATGAGATATAAATTATTTGTTCTGGGTTTATCAATTTTATTTTGTTCCTGTAGCGAGTACCAGCGTGTACTTAAAGATGAAGATATTTCTGCTAAATTTAAAATGGGTACAGAGCTTTATGAAAATGGTAAATTTGATAAAGCAAATAGAATTTTTTTACAAATTGTACCAAAATATCGTGGTAAACCACAAGCAGAAAAATTAATGTACATGCATTCCAAAGCATATTATGAAACTGAAGACTTTTATACTGCTAACTATAAAATGGAACAATTTGTTGAGTCATACCCTAAAAGCGAACGAATTGATGAGATTGCTTTTTTAGGTGCTGAAAGTTATTATTACTTGGCGCCCTCATTTTCTAAAGATCAAACAGAGACCAATGATGCTATTGAAAAACTGCAAGAGTTTATAAATCGATTTCCAGAATCAAAATATTTTGAAAAAGCTAATTCTCTAGTTCAAGAATTGGATTTGAGGCTGGAGAGAAAAGCTTATGAAATTGCATTACAGTACAATAAAACAGGCCCATTCCACAGAGATTATAATTCCGCTATAACTGCTTTTAATAATTTTCTTGATTCTTATCCTGGCTCCGTCTTTAAGGAAGATGCTTTGTTTTACAAGTTTGACTCAGCTTATAAATTAGCAATCAACAGCGTTGAAAGAAAGAAAGATGAAAGAACTGAAAAAGCTCTCAAGTATTATAGAAGTCTTATTCGTAATTTTCCTCAAACAAAATANATTAATGAATTATCACTTATGCATGAGGAACTACAAAACATTAAAAAAAATTTAATATCAAAAAGTTAAGAACTATGGATTTAAAAAAAGTCAAAGCACCACTAACATCAGTTACTTATAATCGCAATGAAATCGATGCACCTACAGAAAATATATACGAAGCAATATCTGCTATTTCAAAGCGTGCTGAGCAAATAAACACTGATATTCGAAAAGAATTAATCGATAAACTAGAAGAATTTGCAACTTATAACGATAGCTTGGAAGAAGTTTTTGAAAATAAAGAGCAAATAGAAGTTTCCAAATTTTATGAGCGTCTACCAAAACCCCACGCGTTAGCTGTTCAAGAATGGTTAGATAATAAAATTCATCACAGAAATCCATCTGATGATTCTTAAAAAATAAAATGTCTATTTTAAGTGGTAAACATATCATTCTTGGTATTACAGCTGGTATTGCCGCTTATAAATCCGCTTTATTAGTCCGATTATTTGTCAAAGCTGGTGCAGATGTCAAAGTTATAATGACTCCTGCCGCCAAAGATTTTGTTACTCCACTAACCTTATCAACCCTATCAACCAATCCTGTAATTTCTGAATTTACGGATACTGATGAAGAGAACGCTGTTTGGAATAATCACGTTGAATTAGGTCTTTGGGCTGATTTGTTTGTTATTGCCCCTGCAACAGCAAATACACTTTCCAAAATGGTAAGTGGCAATAGTGATAATTTTTTAGTTGCCACATATTTATCTGCCAAATGCCCAGTATATTTTGCACCTGCAATGGATTTAGATATGTACAAACATTCTTCAACTCAAAAATCATTAAAAACACTCCAGTCCTATGGAAATATTTTAATTCCCTCAAAACATGGTGAATTAGCTAGCGGTCTTTTTGGTATGGGGCGAATGGCTGAGCCTGAAGCTATTTTAAATACAATAGAAAAACATGTTTTGAGCGGATTACCACTTTATGGAAAAAAAATACTAGTTACCGCAGGACCAACATATGAATCTATCGACCCAGTTCGCTTTATTGGGAATCATTCTTCAGGAAAGATGGGCATAGAACTGTCTAATAGCGCAGCAAGGNTAGGAGCTCAGGTTATTTTGGTAACTGGTCCAACACATTTGAAATCAGATTACAGTTCAGTTAAAACTATACCTGTAATCAGCACAAAAGAAATGTATGAAGCAGTCCATAAATATTTTAGTTCTGTTGATGTAGCAATTTTATCAGCTGCAGTTGCAGATTTTAGACCAAAAAAAATATCTTTATCTAAAATAAAAAAGAATTCTGACTCGCTATCTTTAGTATTGGAGAAAACTGAAGATATTTTAGCCTCTATCGGTTCAATAAAAGAAAAGCAATTTTTAGTCGGATTTGCTTTAGAAAGTGATAATGAAATAACAAATGCAATAAAAAAATTAAAATCTAAGAATTTAGATTTAATTNTTTTAAATTCTTTNAAAGATTTAGGTGCAGGTTTTGGAGTGGCAACCAATAAAATTACTATCATTGATAAAGAATTAAATCAAATAGAATTTCAATTAAAATCTAAAGCAAAAGTTGCTGATGATATAATTGATGAAATTGTAAAGAGGACATATGAGTAAATATATATTTTTTTCAATCTTTTTGACATTTATTAATTTTATTAATGGACAAGAACTTAATTGTAATTTAGTAGTAAATGCACAACAAACTGGCAATGAAAATGTGCAAGTTTTTAAAACTCTTGAAAAACAACTTTCGGAGTTCGTAAATAACACTCGTTGGACGAAAATGATATTTAAAAACCAAGAACGTATCGATTGTGGTATGTTTATAACAATTCAAAATTATTCGTCTGATAGCTTTCAAGCATCNATTCAAGTACAATCTGCCAGGCCTGTTCACAATTCCAGTTACAGCACAACAGTTTATAATTTTAATGATAAAGATTTTAATTTTAAGTATTTGGAATATCAAAACTTAAATTTCAGTGAACAGCAATTTGAGTCTAATTTAATTTCTGTAATTGCCTTTCATGTTTACATGATTTTAGGAATGGATGCTGATTCGTTTGAACTTAATGGTGGTCAAAGTTACTATGAGCAAGCTCGAGATATTGCTAATTACTCTCAGCGTGGAAATTCAATTGGATGGGACCCACCAAAAGGAGGTGATCAGACTCGGAGAGTTTTAATTGATCAAATACTTTCTCAAACATATAGTGAATACCGTCTGGTATTATACCAGTACCATCGATTGGGATTAGATTTGATGTCAACAAATGTAAAGGACAGCAAAATTGCAATTGGAAGAACCATAAATAATTTTCAAAATTTATACAAGCGTAGGCCTAATTCATTTATTTCACGCGTATTTTTTGATGCAAAAGCTAATGANATTACTGATATTTTTAGTTCAGGACCTAGTGTTAAAATCACAGATTTAGTTTCTACACTCAATAAGGTGGCTCCGATTCATTCAAAAAAGTGGCAAAAAATTAAATTTTAAGCCTTTGTTGACTAAACTACATATAAAAAATTATGCTCTAATTGAAGACCTGAAAGTAGACTTTAAGTCGGGGTTGACTACAATTACAGGAGAAACAGGAGCTGGTAAATCAATTTTATTAGGAGGTTTGTCTTTAGTTTTAGGAAAACGAATAGATTTATCAAACATCAAAGATCCTACCAAGAAAAGTATTATTGAATGCATTTTTGATATAGATTTTTACAGTCTACAACCATTTTTTGACAAGTATGATTTGGAATATGACTCAGAAACTATAATTAGAAGAGAAATATTACCGTCAGGAAAATCAAGAGCTTTCGTAAATGATTCACCTGTTACACTTATAATTCTTTCAGAACTTGGGTCTTTATTAATTGATATCCATTCACAAAATAAAACACTTTCTATNATAACAGATTCTTACCAATTTGATATTGTTGATGCTTTAGCTAAAACTAAATCTAATCTAAATAATTATAGTAGTTGCTTATCGAAACACAAGACGCTAAAAAAAGATATTGAAAATCTNAAACTGGAGAAACAAAGTTCAATTAACGAATTTGATTATCATAGTTTTTTATTAAACGAATTAATAGATTCTAATGTACTTGATATTGATTTTGAATTATTAGAATCTGAGTACAATTCCCTTTCTAATGTTGATTTAATACAAACTGAATTGTCCCAGGTCAAACAAATTTTAGACAACGACGAAATAGGGCTTAATNTTCAATTAATAGAANTAAAAAGACGAATAGCGAAGCTATGTAATATNGCCAGTGAATATCTTCCAATTTCTGAAAGAGTTGAAAGTNTTTCCATTGAATTAGATGATATTTTTAGTGAAATTGAATTTAAGTTAGATAATTTAGAATCCAACCCAAGCCGTTTAAATGAAGTTGAATCTCAGCTAAAATTAATACATAATTTATTCACAAAACATAATGTAGGATCTATCGAAGATTTNAATATAGTCTTTAAAGNATTAAAAGAAAAAACATCAATAATTTCAGGTTTTGATNAACGATTAGATGAATTAAATATATTCTTAGATCAGAATTTAGTAAAATTAAATAATGCCTCTAGTGAGATTTCAAAAAAGCGATTATCTATTTTACCAAAGCTTGAGTCTGAACTTGATTCCCTTTTACATGCCCTTGGAATGCCTCACGCAAAGTTTAAAATTAAAATTACGCCATCAGCTGACTTTCTAAATAACGGAAAAGACTTACTTTCTTTTGAATTAAAATCTAANAAGGGTGGCTCTTTTTTACCTTTAAAAAAAGGAGCCTCTGGTGGAGAGCTTTCAAGAATTATGCTAGCTGTTAAGTATATTTTATCAAAACATCAGCAATTACCCACCATAATGTTTGATGAAATTGATACTGGGGTTTCTGGAGAAATTTCAAATAAAATTGCATCTATTATGCAGGAAATGAGTAATTACATGCAAGTATTTACTATCACTCATTTGCCGCAAATTGCAGCAAAAGGTGATTACCATTTTAAAGTTTTTAAGACAGAAAATGACACTACTACTATTACTCAATTAAAGCTTTTAGACAATGAAGAGCGTGTCAAAGAAATTGCTCAAATGTTGGATGGAAAACAAATTTCACAATCCGCTAGGGCACATGCACAACAGTTATTGAATTAGTATTATATTTGTACAAATAATCTAAACCAACTAAAAAAGTAAACATGTCAAATCAACTACTTAAAGGNAAAAGAGGTATAATTTTTGGTGCTTTAGATCCAAATTCGATTGCTTGGATTACAGCTGAAAGAGTCCACGAAGAAGGAGGCAAGTTTGTCTTGACAAATGCTCCTATCGCAATGCGTATGGGCACTATTAATGAGTTATCAAAAAAAACTGGTGCAAAAGTGATTCCTGCTGATGCTACTTCTTTGGAAGATTTACAAAATTTAGTGGAACAATCTGTTGAAATTTTGGGAGGAAAATTAGATTTTATTCTACACTCTATAGGCATGTCAGTAAATGTTAGAAAAGGTAGACCTTACACTGATCAGAAATATGATTGGACTCAAAAAGGCACTGATGTATCTGCGATGTCCTTTCACAAAGTTATGCAAACTCTTTACAAAGCTGATGCAATGAACGAGTGGGGTAGCATAGTTGCGTTATCATACATGGCAGCACAACGTGTCTTTCCTGACTACAATGATATGGCAGATAATAAAGCATATTTAGAGAGTATTGCCCGCAGTTTTGGCTACTTTTTTGGACGAGATAAAAAAGTTCGTGTAAACACAATTTCACAGTCACCAACTCCAACAACTGCTGGAAAAGGTGTTAAAGGATTTGATGGTTTTATTGCTTATGCAGAAAAAATGTCTCCACTTGGAAATGCTACTGCCTTGGACTGCGCAAATTATACTATAAGCTTGTTTAGTGATCTTACTAAAAGAGTAACCCTTCAAAATTTATACAATGACGGAGGNTTTAGTAATATGGG
The DNA here is from genome assembly GCA_002698705.1 of Formosa sp. Taxonomy (GTDB): domain Bacteria; phylum Bacteroidota; class Bacteroidia; order Flavobacteriales; family Flavobacteriaceae; genus UBA3537. The sequence goes on from NZZM01000039.1 coordinate 29,056, forward strand.
TGTAAGTGATGAAATTATGAAAAAGTTTATTTAAAATAANTTTTTTTTAAAAATNTAATATTACAATATTTCCCACTTAATTTTAACGTTTTTTAACGTTTTTTTATGTCACTCATCGATTAATTCAACCAACTTAACGCAATATTGTATCTAAGTCATTATTTTAGTAGCCTTGTCTATAACGTTTGAATTTTTTCGAAAACGTTATAAAAAAAATATTAGAATAAAAACACAAATAAATTAAACACAAATAAATTAATAATCAATCAATAAAAATTATGAAAAAAATTTACTTAATTTTTGCTTTGTTTTTTGGACTTTCATTTAATATGACAGCACAAGAAACGGTCATTGGTGTTTGGGATTTCGTTGGAGGTTCTACCACTGGAGTTATTGGTGAAGGCTTTACAACAGCTGGCACCAATGATGTACTTGGATGGCTAAAAAACGGAGACCAAACTTCCGCTACAGATGTTAATTCAGTAGTTCAATCTGGAAGAGGTATAACAGGTAATGGATTTTCTGGTTCTTTTCTTAATGGACTAGACATAACATCCGCTGACCTAGTTGATGGTAAACTTCATGTTTCAATCACTTACAATAATATAGATCTAACCGGAACAGGTACAGTTCAGCAGCTATTCTTAAAAGGTGCAGGAAACTCTAATTTTGGTACCAACCACAGAATGGTTGGATTGAAGTTATCTCACGATGCTACTAATAGTGATATTAAAGTTGAATCTATAGTTCTTAATAATGGTATACAATATGGAGGTTCTAAAGACCAAGGTGGTCTAGGAACTTCTGCAGTTTACAGCGAACAAATTACCCTTGGAACAACTATGGATTTCGTTAATATGACTTCCACATTTTGGGTCGGTAGCCCTGGTGAATTCTCAACGAATCCATACGGCTTAACTTCTGCTACGAATGATATAAATCAATCAACTTCTTGGAACGCTGCTACTCAAACTATGTCTCCAAATGCGATGCTTAAATTCTTACAATTTTGCTCAAAAAATGGCGATGGTTCAGTAGAAATTGATCAATTCAAAATTTCAACTGGAACATATGAAAATACTGTTGCTTCAGGTGACGGTGAAACTACAACTCCCGAATCAGGTTTAGCATTACAGGGGATTATAGATTTTAAAGGATCAACTGGTACTAATGGAAAAGCTATACACTTATTAGCTACTGCTGATGTACCTGATTTATCTGTTTACGCATTTGCTATATCCAGTAATGGTAATAATGACCTTTCTGCTGATTATACTCTACCTTCTGGAAGTGCTTCAGCTGGGGATCATATTTTACTTGCAAGAGATGCAGCTTACATGGACGAATACATGGCAGCATCAACAATTTTTAGTTCAGTTATCGAAGCTGGTTCTTCGGTTTCACAAAACGGAGATGATCCCATTGCATTACTTCTTAATGATGTTGTAGTTGAACAATTCCAAGATCCATCAACTGATGGTACTGGTACAGATTGGGAATATACAGATTCATGGGCATACAAAGTCAATGGAGCATGGACTTACGGTGGAGTTCAATGTACTTCCCCAGCAACCCCTACAACATGGGATTCTGATTGTGTATATCCATTTGCAGTTGGACAACAGCCAGCATCTTTCACAGCACCTTCATGGGCTGGGAACTGGTTAATTGATCCAGCAGCTGGTGCTCTAGCTGTAGGTCCTTCACAGGGAAGTGGTCAATATTATGCTACTAATGAAAACACAGCAACTGAAAGAGCTTGTTTGTATGATGATGTTTACACATTTGGTGATGACGGATCATTCACAAATACTCTACAAGATCAAACTTGGATAGAATCATGGCAATCTGGTGTTGATGATGCTTGTGGAACTCCTGTAGCTCCGCATGATGGATCAAACGCTGCCACATATACATATGATGAAACAAC
>NZZM01000040.1 GCA_002698705.1 Formosa sp.
TCTGCTTTTACTTTAGATTGCTTTATCTTGGGTAGCTTTGTATATTTTTTTCCTAGCTGCTTCACAACATCAATTGCTTTTCTATCTTGGCTGACTATATTTAACTTATCAGTACTCTCCGGGCTAAAACTCTTTGTCCAATTGTCCCTGAGCCCCACTGTTTTGTTGAATACAAAAAGTTCCTTGGTGCTTTCAGGGTCAACTGTAAAATAACCTATTCTTTGAAACTGAAAGCAGTCGTATGGGTTGATGTTTGCGATGTTTGGTTCTATAAATGCTGATTTTTTCTTNAGTGATTGTGGNTTTAAAAACTCCGTAAAATCTGTTTCTTGTGCGTCTGGAGCAGGGTGAGAAAACAAGCGNTCATATTCCCTAACTTCAATTTTTTTAGAATGTTCAATAGAAACCCAGTGAAGTGTTCCTTTAACTTTCTTTAAACTTTCAGTCGTTCCGCTGCCACTTAAACTNTTTGGATCATAGCTACAATTAATTTCTGTGATTACCCCTTCTGAATCTTTTATTAAAGACTCTGCTTGGATAATATAAGCGCCTTTTAGTCGAACCTCTTTTCCTGGGGAAAGCCTGTNATATTTGTTTGAAGCCGNCTCTTTGAAATCGTTCCTTTCTATATAAATCTCCCTGGTAAAAGGGATTTTTCTAGTGCCGCTCTTTTGATTTTCAGGGTTGTTTTCTGCCTCGAACCATTCTATTTTCCCTTCTGGGTAATTAATAATATTTAATTTTACTGGGTCTATAACCGCCATTATGCGGTTTGCTTTTTTGTTTAAGTCTTCTCTTGCGCAAAACTCTAATAATGAAGCGTCAATAATATTATCTCTTTTGGCTACCCCGATTAGCTCAATAAACCTTTTTATGGATTTTGGTGTATACCCTCTACGTTTGAGGCCTGAGATTGTCGGCATTCTTGGGTCATCCCACCCTGAGACGGCTCCGCTTTCTACAAGTGATAAAAGCTTTCTTTTGCTCATTACGGTGTAGCTTAAATTCAAGCGAGCAAACTCCCTTTGTTTGGGTTGAATTGGATATTCTTTTTTACTAAAAGAGTAGACGCTGTCTTTAAACCAGTCATATAGTTCTCGGTGAGGTTTAAATTCAAGCGAACAAAGAGAATGAGAGACCTGCTCAATGTAGTCGCTCTCTCCGTGTGTCCAGTCATACATGGGGTAAATGCACCATTCTGACCCCGTCCTTTGATGGTCGGTATGAAGAATTCGGTACATAATGGGGTCTCGCATTAACATGTTGGGGTGTTTCATGTCAATTTTAGCCCTCAACACGTGCTCCCCTTCTTTGAAATCGCCGTTTTTCATTTGTTCAAAAAGAGAAAGGTTTTCAACTATGGTTCGATTTCGATAAGGACTATTTACGCCTGCTTTTTTTGGGGTGCCTTTTTGTTCGGCAACCTCAACACTTGTTTGTGAGTCAACGTAGGCCTTGTCTTCTTTAATCATTAAAACAGCCCAATCAAAAAGCTGTGAAAAATAATCTGAAGAGTAGCACTCGCGATCCCATTTATATCCAAGCCAAGATATGTCTCTTTTTATAGCATCCACATATTCTTGGCTCTCTTTGGTTGGGTTTGTATCGTCAAACCTAAGGTTCACAGGGGAATTGTATTTTTCTCCCAAACCAAAACTAATGCCTATTGCCTTTGTGTGGCCAATATGTAAATATCCGTTTGGTTCTGGTGGAAAACGAAAACGTAAGTTTGATTTTAAAAGACTTTTTTTTAAATCTTCTTTTATTATTTGTTCAATAAAATTTAATGGTTTAGTGGCCATAAAAATTTGTTGTCTTTTATAATTAAAGTACAAAACTAATCATTTATATAATTTGTGTTTAAATATCTGTGAAGAAATATTATTTTTACAAAACATATTAATGTTATTTTGTTTTTTGGGGNTTATAATTGTTGAAAATATAAGAGTTTACGCTTACCACGGCTGCCTAGCTGAAGAAACGGTTGTTGGAAGCAAATATCGTGTTGACGTCAAAGTCCGTGCTGACCTAAAAAACTCTTCCTTAACAGATTCTCTTGAAGAAACTGTTGACTATGTGTTACTAAATAAACTTGTTGTTGAACAAATGGCAATACCTGCTAAACTTTTAGAGGCTGTTGCGCGTCGTATTTTAAATAAAATTTTTGAAAGCAGTTCTATTGTTGACTGGGCTTCAGTGTCAGTTGCTAAACTAAACCCTCCTATTGGAGGCGATGTGGAAAAGGTTACTGTTTTGCTTGAACAGAAAAGGGCTTAGTGTCTTGCGGTGATGACGTTTAAGGTCCGTGTTAAAGACGAAAGCAAAAGCACATTAGAATTTATCGTAAGTGGCTCACCGTCTATTTGAATAAGAAAAGGCTCTTCGTTTGTTTTTGTTATACTAAAATCAACTACTTGAGCCCGCCATACACAAGCCTTTTTTATTTTCTTTTTTACTAACAAAGAATAAGTCAAAAAAAGTTTGCTTAAAAAGGTGCTTTCCTCTGAGCAAACAATATCAAGCTTGCCGTCATCTAAAGAAGCCTCTGGAGTGAGTGAAAGGCCATATCCAATTTGATTTGAGTTTGAAACGAAAAATATAGCTGGGCTAACTAGTTTTTGCTGGTCCTTAAATTTAATTTTAATCTTAGTTTTTATATTAGGTTTAAAAAGTGTTTTTAGGAGTGCGAAAAAATAACCTTTTCTCCGACGCATAGGGGTCTTGCTGTAGTGAAAAATTAGCTGGGCTCCTAAACCTAAACTCATGTTGCTTAAAAAAAGATGTTGGTTGACGTACCCCACATCTATTTTTCTATAAAACCCTTCTTTAATTAATTTTAAGGCCCCCTCTTTTTCTTTCGGAATCATTAAGTTTGATGCTAAACTATTTCCTGATCCAAGAGGAATAATTCCAAGTTTTATTTTATTTTTTATTGTGTGTTTAGCAACCTCTCTAATGGTCCCGTCGCCACCACAGGCTACAACAATGTCTGAGAAAAGTCTTACCGCCTCTTCAGCAAATACCGCTATGTCTTTTGGTTTTAAAGAGTGTTTTAAAATAATATTGTATTGTGTTGAGGTAAATATGGTTTTAATGTTTTCTATGAGTAGTTTGTTCCCGCCTCTACCTGATGCTGTATTCACAATAAAGTATATTAGTCTTTTTCGTTCTGCCATTGCCCAGAGCTTTTGTTTTTACAATATTTTCTAAATATCTTGGTTGTGGCTTATTTTTGATTAAATTTGCTGTCCTTTTTGGCGTCTTGGCCGAGTGGCTAGGCAGAGGTCTGCAAAACCTTTTACAGCGGTTCGAATCCGCTAGACGCCTCTTTTAAACCACAACCTTGTTGTGGTTTTTTTATTGTGCCTTTTCTTGAGTTATCTTCTAAGATTTAATTAGTCTTTTGGTAAAAAACCCTTTAGTTATTAAAACAAGCCCAATAAAGTGTCGGGTTGATTGTCTTGTAACAAAACTTCTTAATCTTTAAACATAATTCTTCCTCCAAAAACTTTTTGCTGTTTTAATTGTTTAGGGGACCCGTAAATGAACACGTCGCCGCCGGAGAAAATATTAACCTCTAAAACATTTAATGTTCTAACATTTGCCTCTCCTCCAGCCCTTATCTTGAGGTTTGTGTTTTCGGCTTCCATCTTGTCTCCAAAAAACAAACCGCCTGCTTTTATATCTATGTCTTGCTTTGCGGTTGACCCTGATGTGGTAACAATTCCACCTGTTACGCTTCTAACTATTAATCTTTTTGTCTTTGCTGAAGCAATTACGCGAGCCCCTTCTTGTGCTTTTAATGTTAGCTCATACTTTTCTATAGGCTCTTTTGCAGAAATTATAGCGCCCTGGTTGGCATCAATGATATCAAGTGAGGTATAATAAATTTTTACTTTTGTTTCTGCGCCTTTAAACTTTTTGTTAATTTTCATTTTTATTTTTAAAACATTATTTCTTTGTACGACACTTACGTCTTTGGTGTTTTTTCCTGAAATAATAATTTTATTTTCTTCCCCTTTGAAAAGCTCTACATTTATAAGATCATAAACTTTTAGTTCAGAAAATTCTCCAAGGGTTTTTGTTAATTCAGTTTGAGAAAACAGTGTTGCGCTTGTTAATAGTGTTATAATGTATATTTTTTTCATGTTTTTCTAATTTAAAATAAAATCTAGTTGCCTTTTTATTAGATCTGCTTTTTTTACTTTTACTTGTACTTGATCACCAAGTTGATATTTTTTTTTATTCTTTTCTCCAACCAGAGCATGTGTTTCGTTGTTAAAGGAATAATAATCATCTTTAATATCTCTTATTCTCACCATACCCTCACATTTATTTTCCGTAATTTCTACATAAATTCCCCACTCTGTTACACCAGAAATAATACCTGAAAAAAAATCTTTTTTCTGGTTTTTCATATATTTTATTTGCATATACTTAATAGATTCCCGTTCTGCTTTTGTTGCTATATTCTCCATATGTGAAGAGTGTTTGCAATTTTCCTCAAAGGTAGTTGCGTTTTTTGATGACTCTCCATCTAAATAGTTTTGAAGAAGGCGATGTGTCATAACATCTGGGTAACGGCGAATAGGTGATGTAAAATGACTATAGCTTTGAAAAGATAAGCCGTAATGTCCTATGTTTTTAGTTGAATATTCTGCTTTACTCATACTCCTTATTATCAATGTATCTATTAAATTTTTTTCCTTTCTTCCTTCTATTTTGTTTAAAAGTTTATTTAATGATTTATTTGTTTTTTCTTTATTTTTTAGATCTATTTTATGACCAAACTGTGAAATTATACGTTGGAGATTTTCTAGTTTCTGTGTGTCTGGTTTATCATGCGTTCTGTAGATAAATGTTTTTTTTGGTGTTTTCTTTGATATAAATTCTGCTACTTTTTTATTTGCTAATAACATAAATTCTTCAATAAGTTTATTAGCTTCTTTTGAAGTTTTAAAATAAACTTTTTCTGGAAAGTTTTCTTTATTTAGTTTGAATTTAACCTCCTTTTTATCAAATGAAATTGCGCCATTATTCATTCTTTTTTGCCTTAATTTTTTAGAAATTTCATTTAATTTTAAAATAGCTTCTTTTATTTTTATAGACGTTTTATATTCTGAGTTTGATAATGAAATTTTCTTTGGAATTATATTTGTTTTATTTTCTATTAAATGTTGTGCTTCTTCATAGCTAAAACGCGCATTACTATTAATTACCGTGCGACCAAACCATTCTTTTTCAACATCTCCTTTTTCGTTCATACTAAAAATAGCTGAAAATGTATATTTATCTTCAAAAGGGCGTAAAGAACAGGCTTTATTTGAAAGTATTTCGGGAAGCATTGGTACGACTCTATCTACTAAATAAACAGAGGTAGCCCTGCTATAAGCTTCTTTATCTAAAATTGTTTCTTCTTTTAAATAATGGGAAACATCTGCTATATGAATACCTATTTCATAATTTCCATCTTTTTTTATTTCAAAAGATAGAGCGTCATCGAAATCTTTTGCGTCTCGTGGATCTATAGTGAAGGTTAAGATAGGCCTCATATCTTTTCTTTTTTCTACTTCTTTTTTTGATATACTAGTATCTAAATTATTAGCATAATCTAAAACTTCTTTAGTAAAATTATGAGGAAGTCCATAATCTGCTAAAATTGCATTAATTTCTGTTTTATGTTCTCCTGGTTGGCCTAAAACTTTTAATATTTCACCGTTTGGACATTCAGCTTTTGGTGGCCATCCGTCTAGTTTAACTAAAACCTTTTCTCCTTCTTTTGCTTTATTTATTTTATTAAAAGGAATATAAATATCAAAAGGCATTTTTTTGTTGTCTGGAACTACAAAAGCATAATTTTTATTTATTTGGATAATACCTACATATTCTTTTTTTTCTCTTTTTATAATTTTAATTATTTCTCCTTGAAGTTTATTATTTTTTTTCCTTTTATGTACATAAAATTGAACTTCATCTCCATGTAATGATTTAAAAGTTTTATGTGCTGGTATAAAAATATCTTCTTTAAAATTATTTGTTTTTATATAGCCAGATCCTTTAGAAGTTATATCAAAAACACCTATGTAATATTTATTATAATTTTTATTATAATTATTTTTTCTAGACATTAGTTTAGTTATATTAAACAAAACTAGGGATTAAAATGAAGTTAATTAATTGTATGAAAACAACTTTATTCACATTCTATAACATATATTATTTTTTTATNTAAAAATTTTAAAATAAATGATGATTATAATTGAATGTTAATATATATGAAAACTTATTTATATNTAATTATTTTAACCTGAAAATTATAATANAGTTTCGTTTTTTTTTGTTTANAAAGTGTTATTATCACANCCTTTTTTTTNTAATTAAAAAAAATAATTTTTTTTGTTTTTAATAANTAATTAATTAAGGAAAANCAGTAATTAAAAAAAATAAATAAGTTTATTAAAAGTAATATTAATTTATTAACATTTTTATCTATAATATTTAAGCTCTAAATTTTGTAATTTTACAAAGTATATAAATAATTAATTATATGAAAGTAGCTATTGGTAATGATCATGCTGGAACACTATTTAAATATCATATTATAAATTATTTAAAAACAAAAAATATAGAAGTTATTAATTTTGGAACTAATGATAGCAATAGTGTAGATTATCCGGATTTTGTTCACCCTGTTGTCAATGAAGTAATAGATAATAAAGTTGATTTTGGTATTCTCTTATGTGGTACTGCTAATGGTGTTGCAATGACCGCCAATAAGTATAAAGCAATAAGAGCAGGAATTTGTTGGAATTCAAATATTGCTTCTTTAGTAAGACAACACAATAATTCAAATATATTATGTATTCCAGCAAGGTTTATAAAAAAAGAAGAAATAANTAATATTATAGATGCTTTTATTAATAATGATTTTGAAGGAGGGCGCCACCAAAAAAGAATAGATAAAATTATTATATCATAAAAAAATGATTCAAATTTTTACTAAAAGATTTAATCAATTATCAAAAAATGAGCTTTACAAAATATTTCAGATTAGATCTAAAGTATTTATAATAGAACAAAATTGTATTTACCAAGATATAGATTTTAAAGATCAAAAAGCGCTTCATATATTAATAAAAANAAAGAAAGAAATTATTGGTTATTCCAGAGTTTTTAAATCAGGGGATTATTTTAAAAAAGCCAGCATAGGTCGTGTTGTAATATCAAAAGAAAATAGAAAAAAAGGATATGGAAAAATTTTAATGAAAGAAAGTATAAAAGCAATAGAAAATATTTTTAAAGAAAAAGAAATTAAAATTTCTGCTCAAAAATATCTTTTAGATTTTTACACTTCTATAGGATTTAAAAAAGAAGGAAAAGAATATTTAGAAGATGGTATTCCACATATTGCTATGGTAAAAAATTAATTTTTTATAGAAGTTATTTCTATTTCAACACGTCTATCAAATTTTGGATCTCCACCTAGTGGTTGTTTGTGTTTCATTCCTATATATTTCATACGTTTCTTATCAATACCCTTTTTTACTAAATAATAAAAAATAGACTTAGCTCTCTCTTGAGATAAATTTCTTTTTCCTGTCTTTCTGTCTATAGCATCTTTGCCTTCGGACGTACAACATACATGTCCTTTTATTGTAAAAAAAAGNAAATTTTTCTCTTTTAATATTTGTGCTATATTAGATAACACCTCTTTAGACTCTTTTAAAACATAACTATGNCCTGTTCTAAATAAAATTTTATCAAGAACNACNTTATCCCCAACCATTAAATTACTTTCTAAGGTCAAAGGCAGCTGNCTTCCTTTGTCATCAAAATTTTTGTTTTTTAGAGGTGNCGTTTTTTTATATTCAACACTAATTTCAACTTTTCTATTTAANCCNCTTATTATGTTCAAGTTCTTTGATTCAACAACCTTAATTAAAATTTCACCTCTACCATCAACGTTTGTAATTAAATCAGTGCTAACCCCATTCTCGTATAAAATATTTTTTATTGAGTTTGCTCTTTCTTGGGATAATACTAAATTGTATTGATTGGTTCCGCGATCGTCACAAAAACCATAAATAGAGATTCTTTTTATTTTACTCTTATTTAAGTTCTGAACAAAAAGCAATAAACGGTTTTGTTCTGTTTCAATAACCTCATATTTGTTAGTGTCAAAGTAAACAATATGGCTTTTTATAGANTGTGAAAANCANAAATTAGATGCAATAAAGATGAATAAAANCCCCCTGAACATTCCCCAATATATTTAAATTATTTTAAAATAGAATAATAAACATCAGTGTCAACCAAAACTTCTACCCCTTTTTTTATGTTTTTGTCTTTTAAGAAAGAATAACCATATAAACCTTCTTTGTAAAATTTTATTTTTATTATTTCCTTAGATAGGTTGTTTAAAACATCTTCTTTTTTTATGTCAAGAAGATGTTCTTTTTCTTTATCCATGCTTGATACCACAGACCTTAATTTTTTAGATATTACAAACAAGCTCTCATCTTCCGAAGCAAGAATAGCTTTATTTAACGCCGCCTCAGTAGTTGTTCCTAAATCAAATCCTGATGAAAGACAAAACTGTTTAAACTGGTTAAAATGATTTTCTCTTAACTCAAAATCTTCTATGCTTTTAATTTTATTTTTTTTAATAAAATTAACAGCATAAGTAAAGAACAAACTCTCTTTTCTTAATGCGCTTATTATGTTGAAGGGATGCTCCTCTCCTATATAAATATCGGGCTCAACACCACCACCACCATAAACAGTACGGCCATTTTTTGTAAGAAACGGCTCCTTGTCAAAATCATACTTCTCAGCTTTTCCGACTTCCTTTCTTTTTCCATAATTTAAAGCCTGTATACATCGTCCTGATGGTGTGTAGTAGCGTGAAATGGTGATTTTTATTTGTGCCCCATAAGGTAGCGGCTTTGGCTGTTGAACCAAACCTTTACCAAAACTTCGTTTACCCAACACTACAGCCCTGTCAAAATCCTGTAGTGCTCC
>NZZM01000041.1 GCA_002698705.1 Formosa sp.
TGGTGGAATTGGTAGACACGCTAGACTTAGGATCTAGTGCCGCAAGGTGTGAGAGTTCGAGTCTCTCCGCCCGCACAAAAAAAGCTTCTCAAAATCGAGTGGCTTTTTTTATTTTTGAAATATGAAAGTATACGATGTATTAATAGTTGGTGGGGGTGCAGCAGGTTTTTTTGCGGCGGTGAATGCTGCAAAACAAAATCCAAAGCTTAATATTGGCATTCTTGAACGTGGGAATTCTGTACTTTCTAAGGTTAAGATTTCCGGAGGTGGAAGATGTAATGTTACCCATGCTGAATTTATTCCCAATGTACTCGCAACGCATTATCCACGAGGTGAAAAGGAACTAAAAGGCCCTTTTCACTCTTTTACAATAGGCGACACCATGGCGTGGTTCCAGTCTCGTGGTATTCCTTTGAAAATTGAAGATGATGGCCGAATTTTCCCAGTGTCCAATAGCGCTCAAACCATTATCGATTGCTTTTTAGATGAAATTCAGAAGTATGGGGTAACACTTATGAAAAATCATTCGGTCCAATCCATAGCTCCACTTGAAAATGGCTGGAAATTAGAGACTACAAAAGGTCTTTTCAGCTGTCAAAAACTTTTAATTGCCACGGGCAGTAATCCTAAAATATGGAAGCTGTTAGGATCTTTGGGGATTCGTATCATTTCAGCTGTTCCTTCTCTTTTCACCTTTGATATTGACGACGAACGGATTAAAGACATTCCAGGGGTGGTAGCCAAAAATGTTTATGTTGAAGTGCTTGGAACGAATTTAGCGTCAGACGGTCCACTGTTAATCACCCATTCGGGGTTCAGTGCTCCATCGATTTTGAAACTTTCGGCATTTGGAGCCATTGAATTGGCAGCGCTAAACTACTGCTTTGATGTAAAAATCAATTTTATCCAACAAAATGAAGCATCTTGTATGCAAGCTCTATTAAATTCTAAATCAGAATTGTGTAAAAAGCAAGTGCGTAACAGTACAATTTTCGACCTTCCCAAAAGACTTTGGTACAAATTGCTGGAAGCCTCAGGCATTTCTGAAACCCTGCGTTGGGCAGAGGTCAATAAATCACAACTTCAAGCGCTTTCAAATCAACTCACGGCTTCGGTATTTAGAGTCCATGGAAAAAGCACATTTAAAGATGAATTTGTGACGGCTGGTGGTATTGATTTAAAGGAAATTGACTTTAAGACCTTTGAAAGTAAACGCTTTAAAAATCTCTTTTTTGCTGGAGAAATTTTAAATATTGATGGGGTAACAGGTGGCTTTAATTTTCAAAATGCTTGGACCGGTGCTTATTTAGCCTCACAAGAATTAATCAAATGACAGAAAAAAACAAATACAAGTTAGTATCTTTGTTTTAGAAGTAAACGGTTTATGCGCGTAGAAGAATTTATTCCAACACATCAATTAAAAGTCATTGAAAACGGTACTGTATGTTGTACAGCGCCAAGCAATATTGCTCTTGTAAAATATTGGGGTAAAAAACTGCATCAAATTCCAGCCAATCCTTCTATCAGTTTTACGCTGAACAATTGCAAAACTACGACCATTTTAAAATATAAATTAAAACCTTCCAAAGGACTGTCTTTTGAGGTGCTTTTAGATGGCAAACACAAAGAAGATTTCAAGCCTAAAATCCAACAATTTTTTGAACGAATTTTAATCTACGCGCCTTATTTGGAAACACATCATTTTCTAATTGAAACCAGCAACACTTTTCCTCACAGCTCTGGAATTGCTTCTTCAGCTTCTGGTATAAGTGCTTTGGCTATGTGCCTTATGCAATTGGAACGCTTGGTTTACCCAGATTTAGAGGCTGCTTATCTAAAACGAAAAGCATCTTTTCTAGCTCGATTAGGTTCGGGTAGTGCTTGCCGAAGCATTGAAGGTGGTTTAGTAGTTTGGGGGCAGCACAAAGCGATTTCAGGGAGTTCCGATCTGCAAGGCCTTAAATTTCCGTCAGAGGTGCATGCTGTTTTTCATGACTATCAAGACGCTATTTTATTGGTTGATAAGGGCGAGAAACAAGTCAGTAGCTCCGTGGGTCATAATTTGATGCATCAGCATCCCTTCGCTAAACAACGTTTTGAGCAGGCCTTTACACATTTAGACCAGCTGATTCCCATTTTAAAAAATGGGGATTTATCAGGGTTTATTAAAATTGTTGAACTTGAGGCCCTTACACTACACGCCATGATGATGTGCAGTGACCCCTATTTTATTTTAATGAAACCAAATACATTAGAAATAATTAATGCGCTTAGGACGTTTAGAAAGGCCAGCAAAATTCCAGTGTGTTTTACTTTGGATGCTGGTGCTAATGTCCATGTTTTGTACCCAAAAAAATATGCTTTGGAGGTTAATGAATTTATTAGCAACAAATTGGCCAATTATTGTCAAAACAAACAGTACATTTTGGACAGCGTTGGTAAGGGTGCAGAATACATTGAATTTTAATGTATCTTTGTGTTTATATGCATTGCATTAGCAAATGAAAGGACCGCTTTTTTATTCTAAAATTTTATTGTTTGGTGAATACGGCATCATAAAAGATTCCAAAGGCCTTTCCATCCCTTACAACTTTTATAAAGGGGCTTTGAAACACAGTAAAAAGCATTCAACAATTTCAAAAGAGTCTAATACAATATTACAAGATTATTATCAATACTTAAAAGCCATTGATGAAAGTTTGGTTTGCTTTAACTTCGATCAAATGACTTCGGATATTTCCGATGGTATGTATTTTGATTCCTCGATTCCTCGAGGCTATGGGGTGGGAAGTAGTGGTGCATTGGTTGCCGCAATTTACGATCGCTATGCACTTGATAAAGTAACCGTTTTAGAAAATTTAACTAGAGACAAGCTTTTAAAACTGAAAGTCATTTTTGCTGAAATGGAGTCTTTTTTTCATGGAAAGTCCTCAGGTCTCGACCCTCTTAATAGTTATTTAAGTTTACCGATATTAATATCTTCACAAAATGATATTGAAGCAACCGGAATCCCTTCTCAAAACACAAAAGGGCAAGGAGCTGTCTTTTTATTGGACAGCGGAATGGTCGGTGAAACTGCCCCCATGGTGCATCTTTTCATGCAAAAGATGAAAGAAGAAGGTTTTAGAACGATGCTTAAAAATCAATTTATCAAACATACTGACGCTTGCGTTGAAGATTTCTTAAAAGGAGACATCAAATCATTGTTTCGAAATACAAAAAAACTTTCTAAAGTGGTTTTAAACCACTTTAAACCTATGATTCCAAAAAAATTCCATCAGCTTTGGGCTTCTGGAATTGAATCCAATTCTTATTACCTAAAACTCTGTGGTTCTGGTGGTGGTGGATATATACTTGGATTTACCGAAAACATTGGTAATGCTAGAAAAGTACTTTCAGGGCACAAGCTTGAGGTTGTCTACACTTTTTAAATCCGATTACAATGGCCGGAGATTTCAAACATATGATGCTGAAAGTTATTAGCATCTTTTCTGTTGTGCGAGGGTATAATATTGGACTGATTGTCTTGGCGCAGTACCTAACGTCTGTTTTTATTATGGCCCACGAAACACCCTTGTTAAAGGTGCTTCTAGACCCTTCATTGTTTATACTTATTCTTTCTACAGTTGGCTCTATTGCCTCAGGTTATATAATTAATAACTTTTACGATGAAGAAAAAGATTTAATAAATCGGCCTCAAAAATCTATTTTGGATCGTATGGTCAGTCAAAAAACTAAATTGTCGCTTTATTTTGTAATTAATATTTTAGCCTTGTTATTTTCTAGTGTTATTTCCTTGCGCGCAGGCCTATTTTTTACAGCCTATATGTTTTTTATTTGGCTGTATTCTCACAAGATTAAAAAACAACCCATACTTGGTAATTTAATGTCGGCTTTGCTTTCAATTACTCCCTTTTTTGCCATTTTCTTATATTTTAAAAATCACAATCTTTTAATTTATGTTTTTGGTTTTTATTTATTTTTAATTTTAGCCATACGCGAGTTAGTCAAAGATCTTGAAAATATCAAAGGTGACTTGACTTTAAATTACAAGACTGCTCCAGTTGTTTACGGAGTGAGAGCCACTAAATCAATGATTAGTATTTTTATTACCCTTAATTGCTTTGTTTCTGTTCTATTGGTTTTTTATTTTGAATTGAGATTGATGCACTCCTTTTTCATTGGCGCTACTTTTTATCTTATTACCCTTCTATTTATGGTATGGAACGCCCAAAGACAACAAGATTACAACCGAATTCATAATTTTCTAAAACTCTTGATTCTTGCAGGGGTTTTCAGTATTCTACTCTTGGATCCTGCTTTGATTTTAAATAAGATTTTTTAGAAACTATTTAAATGATTGTGTTTTATTGCAGTACCTTTGGAAAAAATAAGACATGTCTCAAAAAGCTTCGAAATCTTCTTACAAAAAAGACGTATCTCTAATCCGTTTGAATAAATATATTTCCAATTCAGGAATTTGTTCAAGACGGGAAGCGGATATGTATATCAGTATAGGCAATGTAACGGTCAATGGTAAGGTTGTAACGGAGATGGGTTACAAAGTTAAAATTGAGGATGAGGTTCGTTTTGATGGTGCACGTATCAATCCTGAAAAAAAAGCCTATATTTTGCTCAACAAGCCCAAAGGGTTTGCAACGACGACCAGCGAAGGAAAGGGACGAACCGTTATGGATTTGGTGTCAAAAGCCACTGCTTCAAAAGTACGTCCAATTGGAAGGCTGGGTAGAAATTCTTTAGGTCTAATTTTATTTACTAATGATGAAAAAATTCATAGAAAATTTACCAATTCAAAGCACGGTGTAATTAGGTTATTCCATATAAAACTTGTGACCCCCTTAAAATTGGACCACTTGAAAACTATTGAAAAAGGTTTTAAATACCAGGGTAAATTAATTACAGTTGAAGCCATTAGTTATGTTGAGGGTGCTAAAAAAAATGAAATTGGATTGCAAATAAAAAATACCGGTAATACGATTATTCGGACTATTTTTTCATTCTTCAAATACGAGATTGAAACTTTAGACTGTGTTGGCATTGCGTCTTTGACTAAAAAAGACCTTCCCAGGGGCAATTGGAAGCATTTATCCGAAAAGGAAATAAGTCAATTAATGATGCTTTAATCTTTCCGAACTATCTTTAAATAACTCATATATTAAAACGCTTAAAACAAGGCCATATTCAACTACCAGTAAGAATGGGTTTTCCAAAATCTCTGTTTGAAAATATGCTCCATAGCTTAAGAAAACAGTCAGACTCCACCATATAGGGTAACGGTGACTGGAATAGCAACTCAAAAAAACCAAGGGAATAATGTACCAAGGATGGATCGTTGTAGATATGAAAAAATAAGCCGTAAGTAGTAATAAACACTGTTTCATAATGACTATAGTTTTGCTTTCTTTTTTCAAGAACAAACACAGCACAACACTTCCCATTAAAGCAGGTATTATAAGATGCGTATACTCAATCAAATGCACATCAAAAAAGTACTTTGTAAGATGTTTTAGCACATAATAAAAACTCGCATTGAATTCAAAATTTGAAAACCAAAGTCCAACAGACTGGCTGTAGTTCATCAAAAATTTTAGATTTATAAAGGGGCCAAATCCTAGGATTATAACTCCAATAGTAATTCCAATAAACTGAACACTTTTTTTTAAACCAAGTCTATAAATGAATAAAGGTAAAACCAATACTGGAATTAGCTTAGTAAGAATGGAAATTCCCATAAAAAGGCCGGCATACATATTTTTATTTTGTTTAATATGATAGAATGTGAGGAGCATAAAAAAGACCATCAGACCTTCAAAATGGAGATTCCCGCTGATTTCAATAATCACCAAAGGATTTAAAAAATAAATAAAAATGGTATTTTTTGGCATTTGAAATAATCCCAGCAATTTTCTACCATAATATAATATTCCCAAATCGGCCAAAATTAAAATAAGCCTCAGTATCAAGATGGTGCCAAAAATAGATCTGCCGCTTAGCGTGGCGGCTAAAAATCCAGGCATTTGGTGTATTGGGGGATAATTTGAAAAATTTCCTTGGCTAAGTGACCCCATACCCACGTAAAGGGTTTGTATTTCTGTTAGGATAGCAACCTCTGAATTAATAATCTCATTTGGAGTGAATAAATAGGGGTTAACCCCTTTAAATAACAGGCGACCGTCCCATATAAATCGGAAAAAATCTTGAGATAAAGCAGGGTAATGCCCTAAAAAAATAGCTCTAAAAAGAAGCCCTGCTACAACCATTAAAACCCATGAAAGTTTTATTTTTAGCATTCCATAATAAGCCATAAATAGACCCAATATACTAAGGCCTAGCATTGCATGTTCATGGCGTTCTACATTGTAGCCAAGTTGAAAATATATAGTTATTGAAAAGGCAATGATAAAAAAAGTGGCATAATGCTTGAAATGTAACGATTTCAAAACCATGATGGAAAAAGGTTTATGCTCTTGGCTTTAGGGAATTAAAAAACACGAAACCGAAGCCTAAAAACAACATTAAGTGAAAAGGAAATAGACCAAAATCACCACCTTGATCTCCAACGACAAAAGCACTGTACATTCCAAAGGCAAAGTAGAGCATTAAAAGGCCCTCTAAAATCACATTTAAAGATGGTTTTTTTCGCAAGTACTTGTTGTTTTTCCAGCTGTCTTTGATAGAACTAATATTGAACTTTGGTGTTCTTACAAAATCACTTCGTTTTCCAATATGCCCTTCAATCACAGCAATTGAATTGTGTAATGAAAACCCCATAGCAATTGAAAAAAAAGTAAAGAACATTACAAAGTATTGTACAAAATCTTTGAAAGTATTTCCATGTGTTTTTTTGTACATGTACCAATAGCATATAAAAAAGATTAAGGTACTAATGACAAAAAAACTCATCACATAAAAATAAGCCTTTAAATGAGTGTATTCATTTTTTATATACAACATTGGAATACTAAGAATTCCTACAATCAATACGTTTAGAAACATTGTACTATTTAGAAGGTGAAGCATTCCATGAATCTTCGTTTTTAAGGGCAAGTTTTTGTTTTTAAAAACACGCCGAATCATTTTTCTAAAATTTTCAGCACCTCCTTTGTTCCATCTAAATTGCTGCGATCGTGCAGCACTAATCACGACAGGTAATTCAGCGGGTGTCTCTACATCTTCTAAGTATTTAAATTTCCAGTCTTTTAACTGAGCGCGGTAGCTTAAATCTAAATCCTCAGTTAATGTATCTCCTTCCCAATTACCAGCATCCAGTATGCAATCTTTTCGCCAGATACCCGCGGTACCATTAAAATTGATGAAGTGGCCTTTAGAGCTACGACCGACTTGCTCTAATGTAAAATGTGCATCCAGTGCAAATGCTTGTACCTTAGTAAGTATTGAATAATCTCTATTGATGTGACCCCAGCGTGTTTGAACAACTCCAATCTTAATATCTTTAAAAAACGGAATAGTACGTTTTAGCCAGTCTGATTTTGGTAAAAAATCAGCATCAAAAATGGCGATAAATTCGCCTTTGGCAATCTTTAAACCTTCTTTTAAGGCACCAGCTTTAAACCCTTCCCTATTCGTTCTGCAAATGTGTTTAATGTCAACCCCATTTTTTTGTAAAGATTTAATTTGCTTTGCAGTTGATTCTATAGACTCATCGTTTGAGTCGTCCAAGACTTGAATTTCTAATTTATGACTGGGATAATCAAGTTTGACTATGTTATCCAATAAACGTTCCATCACGTACAATTCATTATAAACTGGTAGTTGAATGGTTACATGTGGAATTTCCGTTTGATTTGTAAAGTCAAATTTTGGACTTTCGGTAGAGATTTTATTGGCATTTAAATAATTAAACAGCAAGTTCAATTGTGCCAAAGCGTACATAAAAATAAGAATGAGCGCGGTGGAATATATAACGATTATAATCGACTCCAGAATCATTATTTAAAGCTGTATTTGAAAATCCAAGTAAGTATCTTAACTCCTGCAAAGATAGCACCTTTTAAAGTACCTGAGACTTTTGAGACTCCAATTCTACTGCGGTATTTAACAGGAACTTCCATATAAGTAAAATTTTGTTTTAAAATTTTTAGTTGCATTTCTACGGTCCAACCATAGGTTTTATCTTTCATACTTAATTGTTTAAGAACCTGATATTTAATGGCTCTAAATGGTCCTAAGTCCGTAAACTTTGAGTCGAAAAATAAACGCATTAAGTTAGTAGCAAGCCAATTTCCAAAACGTTGTTGCGGTAGCATAGCCCCTTTTCCACTCAAATTCTTTTTTCGACTGCCCAAAACAAAATCTATATTTTGATTCAAAATTGGCGCGATAATTTCAGACATTTGCTGTGGGTAATCACTGTAATCTCCATCTATAAAGACAATAATGTCTGTTTTTTGATTTGAGTTTTGGATGTATTCGATTCCTTTTAAACATGCAAAACCATAGCCTTTGTTGGGTTCTATTAAAACCGTTGCTCCTGCACGTTTTGCAACTTCGGAGGTTGGGTCCGTAGAGCCATTGTCCACTACGATTATTTCTTGAACAAAGTTTGGAATATCCCCAATCACTTTCGAAATTGCTGGAGCCTCGTTGTAGGCAGGAATGATTACTTTGACAGCAGATTTCACAATTATATCAATTGATTTTTAATTCTTTTTGTTGTGAAGGAACAATATGCGCGTCAAAATACCATGCAGACCATTTTTCCAAAACCAAATAAGTGCCTATGCCAAGAATGGCAATGATGATGGTCAATAGTATCAAGTTTTTCTGTTTTCGTTTGGGATCAATACTGCATTGGTTTTGCTTTTTTCGAAAGCTGTAAATACCATAAATTCCAACTGAAAGGGCCAGAATTCTTAAAATCCAAGCGCCTGTTCCAGAGCTTCCATCTTCCTGATAAAAAAAATCTGCGAACGAAATGGCGTACACTCCACTCATTAATCCAAACATAAACAACATGGCTGGGGCGATGCAACATAAAATCCCAGTAATAGCGGCACTTAAAGAGTATTTTACACCCCATCTTAATGGATTAGGTTTTACATTTTTGGCCATACTTTATGATATAAGATGTTAAAGATAATTAATTACCACCAAAACAGAAAGCCAACTTTATTAAAGGCTCTCAAGTAAGTTTAGATTCTAAATCAATTACTATAATTCCTTGATTAGTAGTTTAAATAGAATAATTAGATTGGGTTCTGCAATTTCAGCCATTCGCATAATATCTTGAACATCCACTTCATTAAGATTGTCTGGGTCACATTCGTCTGTCAAAACCGATACTGCCGCGACCCGCACGTCCAAATGATTGGCGACAATTACTTCAGGAACAGTGCTCATACCCACTGCATCAGCCCCGATGAGTTTTAGCATTCTATATTCTGCACGTGTTTCGAGTTGGGGGCCATAAACACTGGCATAAACCCCATTATGTAATGTGATATTCTGGGCTTTTGCAATGGCCTTAAGGGATATATTCATCCCTGAATCGTAAGGCGAACTCATATCTACAAAACGTGTTCCTAAGCGTTCAACACCCTTAAAGGCTAAAGGAGAGCCACCTTGCAAATTGATGTGGTCTTCAATTAGCATTAATTCACTTTTTTTAAAGTTGAGATTAATGGCTCCAGACGCATTTGATACTAAAAGACTGTGGATTCCAAGTGCTTTCATAATACGAACTGGATAGCTCACGTCTTGAAGCGAATAGCCCTCATACAAATGAAAGCGGCCCTGCATGACAATGGTTTTTCTTCCTTCAATGAGACCATAAATAAGTTTCCCTTTATGAAATTCTACAGTCGCTGTTGGGAAATTAGGGATTTGGTTGTAGCTCACTTGATGAATAATCTCAACCTTGTTTATGAGTTGCCCCAAACCAGTACCTAAAATGATTCCGATTTCAGAATTTTCAAATCCGTTTTGTCTTAAAAAAGTAACGGTTTCATTAATAAGTTTCAACATCAATATTAAGTTTTTTAAGCAGTTTAGTTTCTTTTTTTAGGTCCTCAAAATCATCAATATCATTCAAAGGCTCCATAAGAGCAATAGATTTTGTTTTTAAATCGTTTAAAGTCTCTTTTAAAAGCTTAGAAGTTCCCCAGCTTTTGCTACAAAAAAGCTCGGGGATATTTTTCTTAAATCCCAATAAATAATATCCGCCATCTTGAGCGGGGCCAATAACAACCTCCTTTTCATCCAACTGTTGCAGGGCTTTTTCAATGTGTGATGCTTTTAGTTTGTACAAATCACTGCCCACAATTAAGACTTTTTTGTAACCTTGTTCAAATGCTGTCGTAAAAGCTTTTTCCATACGTTGTCCCAAATCACCTGTTGTTTGCAACTCTTTTGAAAAATTCATTTTACCCCAAACATCATTTTCTTCAATTTTTTTAGAGTATAACACCTTTTTGTCCACCAATACTTTCTGTGTCACTTCCGCGGTATAGCGCATCAATTCCATATAAATTTCCAGTGCCAGTTCATCTCCAACTGTAGCCGCTAGACGTGTTTTGACAGCCCCAAGTTGTGGGTTTCTTACAAAGACCATAAGCAACGAAGTCTGCATAGTTTAAGTAATGGTTCCTTGACAACTGCTACCGGCACCTGCGGTGCAGCCATAGCAATGTTGTGAAATTTGAATGGTTCTTTCTCTTAATTTTTGAGCATCAAAATTACGAATATGAGTAATTGGATTTTCAACTTTTAGCCCTAGCATTTGATTGAAATCACAATCGAATAAGTAGCCGTCCCAGCTTACGGATAGGGTGTTTTTACACATGATATTTTCCACTGCTTTTGGATTGTAAGCCTCGACCAAACTGTACATATAATCTTCATAGTTTTCAGAAGCGATGAGGTAGTCTAGAAAGCGGCTGATGGGTAGGTTGGTAATGGCCAATAAGTTATTAAACTGTATTCCAAAATCTTCATATAATGCCTTTTTAAAATCCAGTTCCATACTTTTTTGATCTCCAGGTAAAAAAGCTCCAGAGGGGTTGTANACTAAGTCCAATTTCAATTTTGAATCCGGTAAACCATATCCTATGTGGTTTAATTTTTCCAAAGCTTTAATAGAGCTATTAAAAACACCTTCACCTCGNTGCTTATCTGTTTTTCCTTGGGTCCAATGAGGCATTGAAGATACAATGTGTATGTTGTGATTTTTGAAAAATGCTGGTAGGTCATCGTATTTTTTATGTGCCATTAATATGGTCAAATTAGAACGTACGATAAAGTTTTTTACACCTATTTTAGACGCTTCTTCCACAAACCACCTAAAGTGAGGGTTCATCTCTGGAGCACCACCTGTCAAATCAAGAGTATGTGCGCCTGAAGATTTTAAAACTCCCAAACATTGCTGGAGGGTGTCTTTAGTCATAATTTCTTTGCGATCAGGGCCCGCGTCTACGTGGCAATGGGCACAGACTTGATTACACATGTAGCCCACATTAATCTGTAAAATTTCAAGAGCATATGGTCTCAGTGGGAAATGATTTGTAGCTTCCAGCTTGGATTTAAAAGTGGGTAAGGATCCATTTTTAAAAATACCATTGGCAAGTAACTCCAATTGTTTTTTGGGCTTAGCCAGTTCTTTTTTTTGCCGTTTCAANGATATTTTTGGCATTCTTACATTGAGAGTTTGTTGTACTTGTTCATCATTTGTACACCATGGACTAAGGTTGCGCCACTTTCAATTGCGGCTCCTGCATGTACTGCTTCCATCATTTCCTCTTTGGTAATGCCGCGCTGAAGCCCATCTTTGGTATAGGCCTCAATACAATAAGGACATTTAACCACGTGGGAAACTGCCAATGCAATGAGTGATTTTTCACGTGCTGACAAAGCGCCATCTTCAAAGACTTTTCCGTAGTAATCAAAGAACTTTTTTCCAAGTTCTTCATTCCATTGTGAAATATCTCCAAATTTTTTTAAATCTTCTGGATTATAATAGGTTTTGTTCATCTCTTAATAGGTTTATATTCTGTTCATAAAATTAATTATTAATTTTTGTTTTGAATCTAATGGAAGCTCAAAATATTTAAAAAAACAATACAATCACTATACAAATCATTTTTTGTAAAAAATTATAATTCTAATATATAATATATTACACTNAAACTTAATTCAATATTTGCTTTTTTATTTTGTATTGTAATAGTTGCATTGATATTTCAATCGATTTCGTAAAAAAAAATTAATTTTATAAATCCTGTAGACATATATATATGAAAAAGATTACAATATTATTAATTGCCATTAATTTCTCTGTTTTCGGTCAAGTGACCATTGATTTTGAAGTAAACGGAAGAGGACTTGATTGGAATTGGATAGTTGATGCTAACGGCGCTAATAATCCCTTAGAATTTGTTTCAAATCCAAATACGACAGCGCTAAATACATCTGAGAATACTGCTAAAATTATAGCAAGTCCAAATGGTCAACCTTGGGCACTTACCTATACTGATGATGGAGGTGAAATTACTTTTACTGAAACTAATAGCTTGGTAAAGATGATGGTTTTAAAAACAGTATCTTCACCTGTTGCGATCAAGTTTGAAGATTCTACCAACCCATCATACTACAAGCAAATTGAAGTTACTAATGACGTTATTAATGGCGATTGGGAAGAATTGACATTTGACTTTAGTACGGCTATTGGTAACACATATGACCGAATGGTGATCATCCCTGATTTTCTAGAGCGTTCCCAACCGNATGAAGTTTATTTTGATCAAATTTCCTTCGAAGNCGGTGGAGCTATAGAGGACTACGAGCTACAAGACATTGATTTTGAAATTGATGGGTTTGGCGCTAATTGGGTATGGACGGTTCATAATAATCACTCAAATCCAGCTCTAGAAGTTGTTTCTAACCCAAACATAAATGATTCAAATAATACTGAAAAAGTAGCCCAATTCACATCACTTGCCGAAGGAGCACCCTGGGCTTTGACTTTTACAGATAATATAGGAACATTTTTATTGGATAGCGATCATAGAATTATTACACTCAAAGTATTGAAAACTGTTCAAACAAATTTTGGTATTAAANTAGAATATATAGACCCAACAAATAACGAAATGTTATACTTTAGTGAAATATTAGTTCCAACTACAATTACTAATGGAGATTGGGAGCAATTGGTTTTTGATTTTACCTCAGATATTGGAACTGCTTTTAACAGACTTACAATTATACCTGATTTTGCAGATAGGTCTCAAACAAACATATCTTATTTTGATCAAATTTCTTTTGGAAGTACAGCTGGGTTAGACCAAAATATTTCTACAATTATAAAACTTTATCCAAATCCAGCTGCGGATTTTGTTCAACTTTCTGTCAATTCGAATGAAAGTATNGATGTGGAAATTTTTGATGCACTTGGAAAGTCTGTTAAACGAATTTTTAACTCTCAAACTAATATCAATATTCATGATTTAAAATCTGGTGTTTATTTTGTTTTACTGAAAATTGGTGACAGGCTAATTACCAAAAAACTACTAGTCCACTAGATCTGATAATTAGTTTTAGAAAAATATTTCTTGAGCTAATTCAAAAGTATTAGAATGGGCGTCTATAATTTCTTTTAAAAATATTGAATATCCTCCACCCATGCTTACTTGAACAGGAATACTATTTTTTTTACATAAATTTAAAACGAATCGATCTCTTTCTTTACAGCCTTCCATAGAAATCGCCAAACGGCCAAGTTTGTCATTCTTTAAAATATCAACTCCAGCTAGGTAAAATATAAAATCTGGTTCAAAGCTATCAACTAGCTCTGGTAAGACACGTTTTAATTTTTTAATATAATGACTGTCAGTAATGTCATCTTCAAGTTCTAAATCGTAATCACTTTTTTGTTTTACAAAAGGATAATTTTTTTTGCCATGAAATGACAATGTATAAACAGATTTCTCCTGTTCAAAGATAGACGCCGTACCATTTCCTTGATGTACGTCAAGATCTATAATCATTATACGTTTTGACAAGTTATTTTTAATAAGGAAATTTGCTGCAATTGCTTGGTCATTAAGCATGCAAAATGCACCAGGTTTATTTTTAAATGCGTGGTGGGTGCCTCCAGCAATATTCATAGAAACCCCATATTTTAAGGCATGATAAGTGTTTTCTATAGTACCTTGTGCTATAATTCTCTCACGTTTTATTAATTCTTTCGTTAGTGGGAAACCAATTTGTCTTCGGTCAGTTTTACTCAATGACAAACAAACTAATTGATCGTAATATTTCTCATCGTGAGTTAAGATCGCGTCTGTTTTTGTGATTTCTAGTGGTGAAAAAAAATTACTCTCATTGCATATGTTTTTTCTAACTAGTTGCTCAGGTATTAGTTCATATTTAATCATAGGAAATCTGTGACTCTTTTCAAGAGCTAGTTTATATGATTTATCGAATGCTATTTTCAACATTTAACAATGATTTATTAAAAATTTTAAAACTAACAAATTTTAAAATTATAAATTAGTTTTTTTAAATTTTTAGTTTTATTTAAGTTAAATAATTTTAGATGAAAAACCTTGTTATAATTGCCCATCCTGATAAAAATTCATTTTGCTACAATGGGATATTTAAAACGGTTAAGGAGTGTATTGAAACTTCAAATCAGGAACTGAAAATAATTGACTTATACCGTGACAGTTTTACCCGTCCAAGGGATAAAGTTATTGAAAATTATAAGCAACTAATTACTTGGTCAGAAAAAATTTTTATTATTTCACCAGTATGGTGGTTTCGATTAACCCCAAGAATGGAAATATTTTTTGATGAGGTATTTACNCCAGGTTTTGCTTACAAGTTTGTAAACTTAACTAAGTTATATGCGTACCCCAAACCTTTTTTNAAAGATAAAAAAATAAGGACATACATGACCCATGGTGCCCCTGCACTCCCAGTCCTCACTCTATATTTAAATTCCGTTAAGTTACGCTTGGTTATGGGAGTCTATACTTTTGTTTTTGGGTGGAGATTATCACTTTTTACTAAGACTACTCAATTTTGGTCGGTACCTTTTGTTTCAGATGCCAAAAGAAAAAAATATTTAAACACTGTACGTAACAATACCATAAAAGATTTAAGGTCTTAGAGTGTATTACAACTCTTTGAATATTTCTTCAATTCTATTAAAATCTAGTATTATTATTTAGTGTTTTGAGCACAGCAGTTATCAGACTTACATTGACAAAATTTCAAGTTATATATATGAAGTGATGAAAGACTTACTGCGGCTATGTAGGTTAAATATCCAGGAATACCTAACAAAAGTATTTTTTCATTTAGAAGAAAAGAAAATAGGCATACCCAACTTATCCATAAAGCATATTTCATAAAGACTTTGGATGTTGATTGAGTAGAGCGATAGATAGCAACAAATGAAATAAATATAAAAATGAAGTCTAGATTACTCCACAAAAAAGGTGTTTTATCAAGCCCTGTGTAGAGTAGCCCGTTTGATAAAAATAAAAATGGGGTTAATAGACAATGGACTACACAAAGACTACTGGCGATAGCACCAAATATATCAGGTTTTACATTGATTAATTTTAAATTTATATCCATACAAGCTCGCAAATATAAATATTTAAATCGGTTTGTTCATTTTTAAATTTTAATAAAATTATTAAAAAAATAGTATATTTTTTGTTCTATAGCCTTACTTTGTAACATCAAATTATATGTTATGAATAGGTTATATGTCTTTTTCGTTATCTTTATATTTAATAACGTTGTTTTCTCACAGGTTCAAGAAATTGTATCACATTCAGACAAAATTAAAGTCTTTTTACTTGCTGGTCAATCAAATATGGACGGTAGAGGAGATGCATCTAAAATCACAAAAGAAGAAAAAAAATTATTAAAATTAGCTCAAAACAACATTAGTTATTATTACAAGGGAACAACTAATAATATTAAAGAGCCTATTATCCAAGATGGAGTTTTAGATGTTACAGATCCATGGGAATATGTGAAGAATAAATTCAGAATAGAAAAGTGTTTCGGCCCTGAATTATTTTTTGGGATAGAACTAGCAAAACAATACCCGAAGGAAAAGTTTTTATTTATAAAACGTTCAGAGGGAGGCACCTCTTTATACGGTGCATGGAATCCTAATTGGACCCTAGAAAAAGCACAAATTAAAGAAGAAGGACACAAGCCAAAGTTGTATCAAGACTTTATTAATGTTGTCGATTCACAGCTTGAAAAGTTACAGCCCGATAGCTACGAAATTGTGGGTATGCTCTGGGTTCAGGGGGAATCAGATAGTGGTAATCGGCATGGTCCATTACCAACCGAAACATACGCTGAAAATCTAACCTCTCTTATTCAAAAGGTCAGGGTTCATTACAAAGTGGATGATTTACCCTTTTTATTACTTGGTGTGGGAAGTAATAAAGTCATAAATAAAATGAAAGAAACAAGTTTAAACCTTTCTAATGTAACTCTGATTGAAAGAAGTCTAAAATCTGATGGTGAAAACTATACACCTCGCTATACTCACAATTGGAATGGAAAGCCAGCAAATCATTATAATTATGTTGGGATGAAAAAAATTGGACAATTGTTTTATGAAAATTATTTTAAGTTTTATGGGGATTATATTAAATAAAATGAAAATCTTCAATTTAATCTTATTGTCCTTGAGCCTATCATTTCCATATTTATGCTGTTCACAGCACCAGTTAAAAAAACAGAATATAAAACCAAATGTTCTTTTATTATACGTTGATGATTTACGTCCAGAATTAACATGTTATGGCTCTAATCAAATACAATCTCCCAATATTGACGCATTGGCTCGAAAAGGAATAAAGTTTACAAATGCATATTGTAACGTACCAGTTTGTGGTGCTTCTCGAGCAAGTATGTTAACGGGCATGTTGCCGACAAAAAATAGATTTTTAGATTATAAAACTTTTGTCGAAGAGGAAACACCAGAGGCAATTACTCTACCTGAGTTATTTAATAACAATGGATATATTACTATCTCTAACGGTAAAATTTATCATCATTTAGATGATAGGGAAACTGACTGGGATGAAGTTTGGCGTCCTTATGCATTTGATAAAAATGATAAAGGCTTAGCCCCTACAGATTATTGGCAATCGTTATGGAAGGATTATCATCTTGATGAAAATAGATTAAAATATAAAGAAACGGATCGTGGACCTGCTTATGAAAGTGCAGAAGTTCCAGACTCCACATATATTGATGGACTATTAACAGAGAAAGTTATAAGAGACCTCAAAAAATTAAAACAAAGTAATAAACCTTTCTTTTTGACAGCTGGATTCATAAATACACATTTGCCCTTTAATGCTCCAAAAAAGTATTGGGATTTTTATAACAGGTCTGAGATTAAGCAACCGGAAAACTATAATTATACACCAAAAGATGCACCATTGATAAGCATTAGTAATTGGCAAGAAATGCGAGGATATTCAAATATCCCAAAGAAAGGTCAGGTTTCTGATAGTTTAGCAATTGATTTAATACATGGATATTATGCTACAATTTCTTACACAGACGCTTTGATTGGTAAAATTTTAAACGAATTAAAAAATCAAGCTTTAGACAAAAATACTATTGTTATTTTGATTTCGGACCATGGCTATAATTTACAAGAACACACTCAATGGGCAAAGTTTACAAATTATAATACTTCTACTCAAGTCCCTCTAATTATTTACAATCCATTGTCTAAAGTTAGAGGTTCTACAGATGCATTAGTTTCATTAATAGATTTATACCCAACAATTATAGATTTATGTGACCTTAAAGAACCTGAGAAACAATTGGATGGAATTAGTTTAAAACCAATTTTAAAAAACCCGCAACTAGAAGGTAAAAGCTATGTTTTTATAAAAAAAGAAAATGGGTTTACATTAAAAACCAAAGATTTCAGCTATACTGAATTTATCAAACCTAAGGATAATTCAATTATAACAAGAATGCTTTTTGATCATAGAACTGATAAAGCTGAAAATTTTAATGTTGCAGGTCATTCAGATTATGAAAATATTATTTCAGAGCTAAATTTTATTCTTCATTCAAATTTTCAGGAAAATATTGAAGGTAAATAATCTAAAGATCGTCAAAATAACTTCCCAATCCATCGCTAAACTGCAAACCTTCAACTGTACGTCGTTTTTGTATTTTTTTATTTGCTTCTAAGCCCCACAATAAAAATTCCATCATAAAGTATTTGTCCTCAACAGCTAATTTAGGAATGTATTTGGTTAATGTTTTTTCCAAATTTGGAATACTCTTTAGAGTATCTTGGTAAATTTTATTTGGTAGAATATCCTCTAAAAACAACTCATTATCTTTGTAAAACCATCCCAATAAATCATCGAATGGTCCTTTAGCATCAACTTTTTCCAGTTTTTTTATTTCTGGAAAATAATTTTTGAATAATGATTTAACGGCTTGATTTATTAGGTGAAAGGATATTTGCTCAGCACCTTGTTGTTCGCCTTCGTACAACAACTCAACTTTTCCATTAATGGCAGCAATAACCCCCAAAAAGTCAGACATCCGAATACTGGTTTTATTTTCGCCGTTTATAAGTGTGCGTCGTTCAGCTGCACTTATCAAAGCTTCAAAGCTAGTAATACTCATCCTTGCACTAACACCACTTTTTGCATCGATAAATTCACTTTTTCGTGCCTCAAAACCAATTTGTTCAATTAAATCTCTTGCAAGATCAGATACGTGGATTGATGCTCCACCCTCTGCAGGCATTTTAGCCTCCTGTTTCGTAATTAATTTTGCAGTCTTTAAGTCTTTGGGATAATGGGTTAAAATTTGTGAACCAATCCGATCCTTCAAAGGTGTAACTATGCTACCTCTATTTGTGTAGTCTTCTGGGTTAGCTGTAAAAACAAATTGTGTTTGAATTGGTAACCTTAATTTAAAACCGCGAATTTGAATTTCTTTTTCTTGTAAAATTGAAAATAAAGCAACTTGAATTCTAGCTTGTAAATCCGGTAATTCGTTTAATACAAAAATACAACGGTGTGCCCTTGGAATCAATCCAAAATGGATTACCCTTTCATCAGCATATGAAAGTTTGAGATTGGCTGCTTTTATTGGGTCGATATCTCCAATAAGATCGGCAACACTAACATCTGGTGTAGCAAGCTTTTCAAAAAAACGGTCATCGCGGTGTAGCCAAGATATGGGGGTTTTATCCCCGTGTTTAGCAATTAAACTTTTGGCTTTTAGACTTACCGGATTTAATGGATCGTCATTTATTTCTGAACCATCAACAATGGGTATCCATTCGTCCAAAAGTTGGGTCATTTGACGTGCAATCTTTGTTTTTGCTTGTCCACGAAGTCCAAGAAGGTTGATGCTATGACCTGAAAGTATAGCCCGCTCTAGGTCTGGAATAACGCTGTATTCATATCCGTAAAGACCCGAAAAACTTGGAATCCCTTTTTTGATAAGTTGACGCAGATTTTTTGACATTTCATTCTGTATAGATGTTGAAGTGTAATTAGTTTTTTTTAGTGCGCCAATTGTTTTGCATTGTTTCATAATTTTAATCCTTTTTTTTATTTTGTTGGTAGTCTTCAAAAATTTTATCCCCCAATCCTTTTAGTCCGGTGTATATTGCATTACCATTGCATGCCTCGCTAAATTTTTCAATAAATTGTTTTAGGTAGGGATCCTGAGCAATCATAAACGTAGTGATGGAAATATCTAAACGCTTTGCTTGACGGGCCATATTGTAGCATCTATCAACTATCAACTTATCCAATCCATTGCTGTTTTTGTAATAAGTACCATCTTTATTTTTAAGACAACTAGGTTTACCGTCTGTAATCATAAAAATTTGTTTATTACTATTTTTTCTTCGTCTTAAAAGGTCCATAGCTAATGAAAGACCAGCGACTGTATTTGTGTGGTAAGGGCCAACTTTTAAGTATGGAATATCCTTGATTTTAATAGTCCAAGCGTCATTACCAAAAACTAAAATATCCAAACTGTCCTTGGGATGTTGTGTATTAATAAATTCTGCCAACGCCATTGCTACTTTTTTCGCAGGTGTAATTCGGTCCTCGCCATATAAAATCATACTGTGACTAATATCTATCATAAGAACTGTGCTCATTTGAGTATTGTATACACTGTCATTAACTACAAGATCTTCTTGAATTAAGTTATAATCAGATCCCACAGTTCTTATTTGAGCATTGCGTATGCTTTCAGTCATGGATATCTTCTCTAAAGAATCTCCAAATTTGTAAGACTTAAACTCCCCACATGATTCACCTTCTTGGCCGTTACTTTTTGTTGCGTGATTTCCGGATGAGGATTTTTTTAATCTTCCAAAAATCTGTTTTAAGGCATGTTGACGCAGAAGCTTTTCAGTTTTTGGTGTGAGTGTTATACCCTGACCATCAATTTCTCCTTGACCAGGATTTTGAATGTAAGCTTTACGCAGTAGATCTTCAATAAAATCATCAATAGAATATTCGCTGTTTGCAAATTTATATTCTTTGTTGAGTTCACGCATCCAGTCTATAGCCTCATCAAAATCTCCGGAAGTGTGTGTTATCAACTCTTTAAAAATTTCAAATAGACGATCAAAGGGCTTTTTAACTTTTGGCACATATTGGCTAAATGTGAGCCCAGAAGAATTGATTTGAAAATCCATAAGCGGTAAAAATAATCAAAAACACAATCTGTTATTTTTATTTAACAATATATTAGCGCAATTTTTTCTTATCATGATAATTAATATTTATTATAATTATTTTCAAGCTTGTATTTGACATAGGCTTATTTAATTCTTAAATCACAGCATAATGCATA
The DNA here is from genome assembly GCA_002698705.1 of Formosa sp. GTDB lineage: Bacteria > Bacteroidota > Bacteroidia > Flavobacteriales > Flavobacteriaceae > UBA3537. The sequence goes on from NZZM01000041.1 coordinate 20,884, forward strand.
TTTGTTACAATTTCATTAGCTTTACGAAATAACTCAAAATCTATCAAAATGAAATTTATTAATACATGGTATCCCATTATAATTGCATTTATTGCAATGTGTTATTCTATTGGTTTAGGATTATTTGGATTTACTGAAGAAGCTCAATACTCAGCTCATTGGGCAGGAACAATTTTGCTATTTGCCATAGCAATAAGACAAAGACGAGCAAGATGAGTGTAGCAATGTTTATAGTGGGAGGAGGAATATTTTGTACTTATGTTGGTTTTTTAGTATGGAATATATTCTACAGCTCTCGAAAGAATAAAGAAGAAAATTATCCAGGTTATTACGAAAGACACCAACCTGAACAAGACGAATTAAAGTGAGAAAAAGAGAAAATAAGTTTTTCAAACTAAAGTTGTGTAATTTTTATCTACAACAAAATCAAAAAATTTAAACTCTAACTAAAAAACCTTAACTACAGAGTTATTAATAACTTATGCTCAAAAATTACAGATTAGTTAGTATTAAAGTTAAAGCCTAGGTAAACCAAGAATGATTTCCAAATTCGTTTCTTGGAACAGGCTTTTTGTAAGTTAAATAATATTCAAGGCCTTTAAGCACTGCATTTAAATATGACTTGAGTTTTGGCCTAATAACGGCGTAATGAAAAAATGGATATAATAATTTCGGTATTTTACTGCTAGTATACGGTTTAACAGTGATTTTTACAAAAGTGAATGCTCCCTTGTCAATTATTTGCCATTTAACATCCGATTCTTTTGCATTTTTACTGCCAATTTTTATACTATATCCAACCATTGGTTTCCATTCTACAAATGTTCTGTAATAAGTTAGATCATTTAAATAAATTAGTTGATCTTTTAAAATAGTATCATTTTTGGATTCCAAAACTTTATTTTTTTTACAAAAAGGATGAAATTGATTTAAGTGGCCTGGAGAAGAAATCAGGTCCCACACAACATCAGCGCTATTTTCAATTTTAATCTTGTTTGAAATTTTAAACATTTTTACAGAAAACTCCCCAATAATTATTTTAAATAAATATAAAAAATTTATCCCCAAAAATAAATAATTATTTTTGAGGATAAATCGTACTCAAGGTGGGAATCGAACCCACACTTCCAAGGAAACTGGATTTTGAATCCAGCGCGTCTACCAATTCCGCCACTTGAGCAAAAAGTAAG